>NZ_LR134376.1:67500-272500 GCF_900637545.1 Aeromonas encheleia | reverse complement strand
TACCGCGCTCAACACGACCGGTTACTACGGTACCACGGCCAGCGATGGAGAAGACGTCTTCGATAGGCATCAGGAACGGCAGGTCGATTGCACGCTCCGGCTCCGGGATATAGGTATCCAGGTGGTTAGCCAGCTCGATGATCTTCTCTTCCCAAGCAGCGTCGCCTTCCAGCGCTTTCAGCGCGGAACCACGGACTACCGGCAGGTCATCACCCGGGAAATCGTACTCGGTCAGCAGTTCGCGAACTTCCATCTCGACCAGCTCAAGCAGCTCTTCGTCGTCGACCATGTCGCACTTGTTCATGAACACGATCATGTACGGGATACCAACCTGGCGACCCAGCAGGATGTGCTCACGAGTCTGCGGCATCGGGCCGTCAGTCGCAGCTACTACCAGGATCGCGCCGTCCATCTGGGCAGCACCGGTGATCATGTTTTTAACGTAGTCGGCGTGACCCGGGCAATCTACGTGGGCGTAGTGACGGGCAGCGGTGTCGTATTCTACGTGGGAGGTGTTGATGGTGATACCACGCTCACGCTCTTCCGGCGCCTTGTCGATCTGGTCGAAGGCGAAAGCTTTACCACCGAAGTGCTTGGCCAGCACGTTGGTGATGGCGGCGGTCAGGGTGGTTTTACCGTGGTCAACGTGGCCGATGGTGCCGACGTTTACGTGCGGTTTGTTACGCTCAAATTTTTCTTTAGACACGACGTAGTCCTTCTAGGTTAAACCCGCCTACCGTCGTAGGCGGGGAATCATAAATTACTTGGATTTGCGCTCTTCGATGACTGCCTGGGCCACGTTGTTCGGGGCGTCGGAGTACTTAGCGAATTCCATTGCGTAGGAAGCACGACCTTGGGTAGCGGAACGCAGAGCGGTCGCATAACCGAACATCTCGGCCAGCGGCACCAGGGCACGTACGATCTTGCCGGACGGGCCGTCTTCCATACCTTCGATCAGGCCACGACGACGGTTCAGGTCACCGATAACGTCGCCCATGTAATCTTCCGGGGTCTCGACTTCAACCTTCATGATCGGCTCGAGCAGGACCGGGCTTGCCTTCATGTAACCAGCCTTGAAGGCCAGGGAGGCAGCGATCTTGAACGCCAATTCGGAGGAGTCGACATCGTGGTAAGAACCGTAGTGCAGACGCACACCCAGATCCATTACCGGATAACCTGCCAGCGGGCCGGATTTCAGCTGCTCACGGATACCCTTGTCAACGCCCGGGATGTATTCGCCAGGGATCACGCCGCCTTTGATGTCGTTAACGAACTCATAGGCTTTGCCGGCTTCCAGCGGGTACATGTCGATGATGACGTGACCATACTGACCACGACCACCAGACTGCTTGGCGTGCTTACCTTCGATGTCCTTGACGGTTTCACGAATGGTTTCACGGTAGGCAACCTGTGGCTTACCTACGTTCGCTTCAACCTTGAACTCGCGACGCATACGGTCAACGATGATGTCCAGGTGCAGCTCACCCATACCGGCGATGATGGTTTGACCAGATTCTTCGTCAGTCCATACGCGGAAAGACGGATCTTCCTGCGCCAGACGGCCGAGTGCCAGACCCATCTTCTCTTGGTCAGCCTTGGTTTTCGGCTCAACCGCGATGGAGATTACCGGCTCCGGGAATTCCATACGCTCGAGGATGATCGGTGATTTTTCGTCACACAGGGTGTCACCAGTGGTCACGTCTTTCAGACCGATGGCGGCAGCGATATCGCCTGCGCGAACTTCTTTGATCTCTTCACGCTTGTTGGCGTGCATCTGAACGATACGGCCAAAACGCTCGCGCTTCTCTTTGACAGAGTTCAGCACGGAGTCACCGGAGTTAACTACACCGGAGTACACGCGGAAGAAGGTCAGGTTGCCTACGAACGGGTCGGTAGCAATCTTGAATGCCAGAGCAGAGAACGGCTCTTCATCAGAAGCATGACGCTCGTCTTTGGTGACGCCGTCCAGCTTCAGACCGTCGATGGCCGCTACGTCGGTCGGTGCCGGCAGATAGTCAACCACGGCATCCAGCATGGCCTGTACGCCCTTGTTCTTGAACGCGGAGCCACAGGTAACCAGGATGATTTCGTTGTTCAGAACGCGCAGACGAAGAGCTTTCTTGATCTCTTCCTCGGTCAGTTCTTCACCACCCAGGTATTTTTCCATCAGATCTTCAGACGCTTCAGCAGCGGCTTCGACCAGGGTCATGCGCATTTCTTGCGCTTGTTCCAGCAGCTCAGCCGGGATCTCTTCGTAATCGAAGGATACGCCCTGATCTGCTTCGCTCCAGTTGATGGCTTTCATCTTGACCAGATCGATAACGCCCTTGAAGTTCTCTTCTGAACCGATGTTCAGTTGCAGCGGAACCGGGTTACCTTTCAGACGGGTCTTGATGTGCTCAACGCAGCGCAGATAGTTGGCACCAGTACGGTCCATCTTGTTGACGAACGCGATACGGGGAACCTTGTACTTGTTAGCCTGACGCCATACGGTCTCAGACTGTGGCTGTACGCCACCTACGGCACAGTACACCATCACGGCACCGTCCAGAACACGCATTGAACGCTCTACTTCGATAGTAAAGTCAACGTGGCCGGGGGTATCGATGATGTTGATACGGTGCGGTTGGAACTGTTTGCCCATACCGGACCAGAACGCGGTGGTCGCGGCGGAGGTGATGGTAATACCACGCTCTTGTTCCTGTTCCATCCAGTCCATGGTGGCAGCGCCATCGTGAACTTCACCGATCTTGTGACTTACACCGGTATAAAACAGAACGCGCTCGGTAGTGGTAGTCTTACCGGCGTCGATGTGAGCGGAGATACCGATGTTACGATAACGCTCAATGGGGGTTGTACGAGCCATTGTCATCCTCTTACTAGGAGCGTGCCCCTAGATAACTGAAGGTGCGCAGAGCCAAAAGACCCTGCGCAAGCGGATTACCAGCGGAAGTGAGCGAAGGCCTTGTTCGCTTCAGCCATACGGTGAACGTCTTCACGTTTCTTGACAGACGAACCCTTATTGTCAGCGGCATCCAGCAGCTCGCCAGCCAAACGCTGAGCCATTGATTTTTCACCACGTTTACGAGCGGCGTCAACCAACCAGCGCATTGCCAGGGCATTGCGACGGACCGGACGAACTTCTACCGGTACCTGATAAGTTGCACCACCGACACGACGAGATTTAACCTCGACGGACGGACGGATGTTGTCCAGAGCGACTTCGAACAGGGCCAGGTGCTCTTTGCCAGATTTGGTGGCAATGATGTCCAGGGCGCCATAAACGATGGCTTCTGCAACAGATTTCTTACCGTCAACCATTACTACGTTGACAAATTTAGCCAGCAGCTCTGATCCGAACTTAGGATCCGGCAGGATTTTACGCTGACCAACAACACGACGTCTTGGCATTTCAAATTCTCCGTAACTTCAGGGATTACCCAAAACTAGAAAGTTATCTAACTAGAAACGAATTAACGTTTGGCCTTACTTAACGGAGAACCATTAAGCTTTAGGACGCTTCACGCCATACTTGGAGCGAGCCTGCTTACGGTCTTTAACACCGGCACAGTCCAACGCACCACGAACGGTGTGATAACGAACACCTGGCAAATCCTTGACACGACCGCCACGGATCAGAACAACGGAGTGTTCCTGCAGGTTGTGACCTTCACCGCCGATATAGGAGGTGACTTCGAAGCCGTTGGTCAGACGTACACGGCAGACTTTACGCAGTGCAGAGTTAGGCTTCTTGGGGGTGGTGGTATATACACGGGTGCATACGCCACGCTTCTGAGGGCACGCTTCCAGCGCCGGCACGTTGCTTTTCACAACGAGCTTGATGCGTGGCTTGCGAACCAACTGGTTAATAGTTGCCATCAAAAGGCTCCTGATAATGACTTCATAAACGTGTGAAAAATCCTCCCCGCAGATACGGGGACGCGAAATTTTATGCCCTGTTGTCTGGGGAGTCAAGATTTATACAATTCGTGCGCCAAAAGGGCAAATGACATCCCGCAACTAATGTGGTAACCACCTGAGCTATCAAGCAAAAATTAAAACTAGCTGGCCCAGGTCTGGGGTGATCCCTGCTCGGCGATCAGGCTGATCAGGCCGGGCATGTCGAGTTCCATCCCGATCCTGCACGGCAATCCCCTCGCCCGCAGGTCTTCCCCCATCACATAGAGCGGGATCCCGGCCAAGCGTTCACACCACTCCGGCGCGACGACAGCCACCACGGCATCCTGCATCAACACCAGCGGATCCTCTGCCTGGCGATAGCGCAGTGCCTGTTCGAGGTCCTGGTTCAGGAAGGGAGAATTCAATACCAGCTGAATCATGGGCACCTCAGAAGCTGATGTGGGTGGTGCAACGGCCCCACTGGTGGCGGATCTCCGCGGGGGACAGCGCCGTCACGGGGATCAGCAGATCCGCCGCGGTCAGGCCACGCTCGGCCAGCGAAGCCGCACAGACATAGACCTCCTCGATGTCGTACAGTTCCAGCATCTTGAAGGTCGGAGCATAGTGGCGCTGCAATATCGCCTGTGGCGACTGTTCCTTGACCAGCTGCAACACGCCGTCCCCCAGCAGGAACAGGGCCAAAGACTCGGTCAATGCCGAGGTAGCCAGCAGGGCATCCAACCCTTCCCGACCGCTCGCCGTGCCATGGGGACCACGCCGGCAGATAAAGGCAATCTTGCTCATCTCATCCCCCTAGAACTGGACGAAGCGATCGGCAGTCAGGCTGGCCTCGGCCAGCTGCCCCAATCCACTCAGGCGAAATGGCGCCTGCAGGTTGAACTGGGTCTTGCCGACCCCCTTCGCCTCGGTCTCGTCGAGCACACCACGCCGCATGGCGGCGGCGACACACACATCGATGCCGATGCCCTGTGCCAGGGCCAGCTCGCGCCACAGCGTCACCAGGTCGGTCTCATCGGACGCGGGGGCATGCAAGCTGCTGCCGTTATAGACCCCGTCCTGATAGAAGAACAGGTGAGACAGGCGATGGCCCTGCTCGATGAGGCTCAGGGCGAAGCGATAGGCGGTGCTGGCCGTCTGGGTGCCATAGGCGGGCCCAGTGACCAGCAGGGCAAAATTCAGACTCATGTCCGGACTCCTGCGCAAATATGCATCCATTCTACCTCAAAGACGAAAAAGCCCCTCCTGGGAGGGGCTCTTCCAATGACAGTGGCTCAGACGTAGGCGATGGCTTCGACTTCGACCAGGACGTCCTTGGGCAGGCGAGCCACTTCCACACAGGAGCGCGCCGGTGCGGCGTCGCCGAAGTAGCGGGCATACACCTGATTGAAGGCCACGAAGTTATTCATGTCGCTGAGGAAGCAGGTTGTTTTAAGCACCTTGCCGGTATCGGCGCCGGCTGCCTTCAATACTGCAACCAGGTTCTTCATCACCTGCTCGGCCTGCGCTTCGATGCCACCGGCGACTATGTCCATGGTGGCGGGATCGAGCGGGATCTGCCCAGAGGTGAAGACCAAATCACCCAGCTTGGTAGCCTGGACGTACGGGCCAATTGCGGCAGGAGCCTTGTCGGTTGCAATCACTTCTTTAGCCATTCTCACTATCCCCTTCTATGGCGCTTATTCGTTCTCTTCTTCACCCTGCTTGCGCTGTCGGATGTACAGATAAACGGTATGTTTGGAAATATTCAACTTGTCGGCGACCAGGTTGATCGAGTCCTTGATATCAAATATGCCCTTCTCGAACAGCTGGGTCACGATAAAACGATTCTTGGCATTGTTGGCCACGGTCGGATCGCGATTGATCTCGTCGATGGTGTTGTCCACCGTCTGGGCGACCAACTCCTCCACGCTATTGGCAAAGGTTTCCGGCGATTGGCGCTCCGCTTGCTGCGGGGTCGGGAAAAACTCGGCCACGAACTCGTGGAAGGGCGCATTGATGTGCAGGTTGATGCAGATCAGTCCGACCACCTGCTTGTCGCTGTTGCGGATGGCGATGGTACTCGACTTCATCAGCGCACCGGTCCGGCTGCGCGCGAAGTAACTCTGGGTGTGATCCTGGCCGGTGCTCTCGATGTCCTTGAGCATACGCAGGGCCAGATCGGTGATCGGCGCCCCCAGGGTACGTCCCGTGTTAAAGCCGTTTGCTATCTTGATCACTGACTCATGCAGATTTTCCAGGGAGTGAAGCACCACCTCGCAGTGCTTGCCGAACAGATCGGCCAAGCCTTCGATGAGGCCCTCATATGAACGCAACAATTCCCTGTCTTCGTCTGTAAAAGCGCGACCGCTCAGTCGTTCTTCGGGAAGCAGTACTTCCTCGATACCTGCAGCCATGTTCTACCCCTGTAATAACCATTCAACTTTCCCGAGTTTTCAATTGCGGGGGATCAATGTCAACTTTTTTTGATTTTTTGCTCTATAACCTTGCACTGGATCATCCCCTGCCCCAGCACCGTGCAAGGCCGTGGCGCGCGACAGGCATAAAAAAGGGCCCCGCGAAGGGGCCCTCTTTAATCACAACGGCTGAAGATTACTCTTCGTCAAAGCTGCCGGCTGCGTTGAGCAGATCCGCCAGGTTTTGCTGAGCCTCATCGGCAGTCACCTGCGGTACACCGACAGCACGGGCTGCGGCGGCACGCTGGTTGATCCGGGCATGGTGGTAGGCAAAGCCGGTACCAGCCGGGATCAGACGACCCACGATCACGTTCTCTTTCAGGCCACGCAGTTCGTCACGCTTGCCGCCAACGGCCGCTTCGGTCAGAACACGAGTGGTTTCCTGGAAGGAAGCCGCGGAGATGAAGGACTCGGTGCTCAGAGATGCCTTGGTAATACCCATCAGGATATGACGGAAGGTGGCCGGAGTCTTACCCTCGGCAACCAGCTTACGGTTGGCAATCTTCACACGAGCCACTTCAACCTGCTCACCTTCGATCAGGTCGGTGTCGCCAGCGCTCAGGATCTCGCACTTGCGCAGCATCTGACGGACGATGACTTCGATGTGCTTGTCGTTGATCTTAACGCCTTGCAGACGGTAAACGTCCTGCACTTCGTTGGCGATATAGTTGGCGACCGGGCTGATACCGCGCAGACGCAGGATGTCGTGAGCAGACTCAGGACCGTCCGCCAGCACTTCACCCTTCTCAACTTTTTCACCTTCGAACACGTTTAGGTGACGCCACTTCGGAATCATCTCTTCGTAGATGTCGCCACCGTCGGTCGGGGTGATGACCAGACGGCGCTTGCCCTTGGTCTCTTTCCCGAAGGAGATGGTACCGGAGATCTCGGCCAGGATAGCCGGTTCCTTCGGTTGGCGTGCTTCGAACAGATCCGCAACGCGCGGCAGACCACCGGTGATGTCCTTGGTACCGCTGGACTCTTGCGGGATACGCGCAACCGCGTCACCCACACCCACGTTGGCACCATCTTCCAGGTTCACGATCGCCTTGCCCGGCAGGAAGTACTGGGCGGCAACATCGGTACCCGGGATCATGACATCCTTGCCATTCTGGTCGACCAGTTTCACGGTCGGACGCATCTCTTTACCGGCGCTCGGACGTTCGTTGACATCCAGCACGACGATGGAGGAGAGACCGGTCAACTCGTCGGTCTGACGAGTGATGGTCACGCCATCGATCATGTGTTCGAAGTCCAGGCGACCTGCTACTTCAGTGATGATCGGGTGGGTGTGCGGATCCCAGTTGGCGACGGTGTCACCGGCACTCACGGCCTGGCCATCTTTCACTTCCAGGACGGAACCGTAAGGCAGCTTGTGGCTTTCCTTGGTACGGCCCATCTCGTCCATGATGGTCAGTTCGGTAGAACGGGAGGTGATTACCAGCTTGTCAGCACTGTTGGTAACAAACTTGGCGTTCTGCAGCTTGATGCTACCGGTGTTCTTGACCTGGATGCTGCTCTCGGCAGCGGCTCGGGATGCGGCACCACCGATGTGGAAGGTACGCATCGTCAGCTGGGTACCCGGCTCACCGATGGACTGGGCGGCGATAACACCGACAGCCTCACCCTTGTTCACCAGGTGACCACGGGCCAGATCACGGCCGTAGCAGTGAGCACAGTTACCGAAGTCGGTCTCACAGGTGATGGCAGAACGTACCTTCACGCGGTCGACGGAGTTACGTTCCAGCAGATCACACAGATACTCGTCGAGCAGGGTATTGCGCGCGACCAGGATCTCGCTTTCAGTACCCGGCTTGATCACGTCTTCCGCGACCACACGACCCAGCACGCGCTCACGCAGCGGCTCGACCACGTCGCCACCTTCGATCAGCGGAGTCATCCACAGACCTTCGGTAGTGCCGCAATCGTCCTCGGTGACCACCATGTCCTGAGCCACGTCGACCAGACGACGAGTCAGGTAACCGGAGTTCGCCGTCTTCAGTGCGGTATCCGCCAGACCTTTACGAGCACCGTGAGTGGAGATGAAGTACTGCAGTACGTTCAGACCTTCACGGAAGTTCGCCACGATCGGCGTTTCGATGATGGAGCCATCCGGCTTGGCCATCAGGCCACGCATACCGGCCAGCTGACGGATCTGGGCGGCGGAGCCCCGCGCACCAGAGTCGGCCATCATGAAGATGCTGTTGAACGAGGCCTGCTCTTCTTCTTCACCCAGGGAGTTGACGTTACGCTCCTTGGACAGGTTATCCATCATGGCCTTGGAGACGCGATCGTTCGCGCTGGCCCAGATATCGATAACCTTGTTATAGCGTTCGCCCGCGGTCACCAGACCGGACAGGAACTGGTCCTGGATCTCGGCAACTTCGGCTTCGGCAGCGGCAACGATGTCTTTCTTGGCATCCGGGATGACCATGTCATCGATACCAACAGAGGCACCAGACAGGGCCGCATAGTGGAAACCGGTATACATCAGCTGGTCAGCGAAGATGACGGTGTCCTTCAGGCCCTGCTTGCGATAACAGGTGTTCAGCAGACGGGAGATGAGCTTCTTGCCCAACGCCTTGTTGGAGACGCTCTTGATCCAGTTCTGCGGATTGGCATCCAGATCGGCCTGCTCTGCCGCAGTCAGCACCTTCGGCTCGTCGATCAGCGCGTATTCCATGCCTTTCGGCAGGATCAGGCTCAGGATCGCACGACCAACGGTGGTGTTCTTCAGCTCGGTACGCTCTACCAGCGAATCATCTGCTTGACGCAGGTATTCGGTGATACGCACTTTGACGCGAGCATGCAGATCGGCCAGACCGGCGCGATAGACCTTCTCGGCTTCTTTCGGGCCGGCCAGCACCATACCTTCGCCCTTGGCGTTGATACGGGCACGGGTCATGTAGTACAGACCCAAGACCACGTCCTGGGAAGGAACGATGATCGGCTCACCGGAGGCAGGCGACAGGATGTTGTTGGTAGACATCATCAGGGCACGCGCTTCCAGCTGGGCTTCCAGGGTCAGCGGTACGTGGACCGCCATCTGGTCACCATCGAAGTCCGCGTTATAGGCGGCACAGACGAGCGGGTGCAGCTGGATGGCCTTGCCTTCGATCAGGGTCGGTTCGAACGCCTGGATACCCAGACGGTGCAGGGTCGGTGCACGGTTCAGCAGGACCGGGTGTTCGCGGATCACTTCGTCCAGGATGTCCCAAACGACGGCTTCTTCGCGCTCCACCATCTTCTTGGCGGCCTTGATAGTGGTCGCCAGACCGCGGGATTCCAGCTTGCCGTAGATGAAGGGCTTGAACAGCTCCAGCGCCATCTTCTTCGGCAGACCGCACTGATGCAGACGCAGGGTCGGACCTACGGTGATAACGGAACGACCGGAATAGTCGACGCGCTTACCCAGCAGGTTTTGACGGAAACGACCTTGCTTACCCTTGATCATGTCGGCCAAGGATTTCAGCGGGCGCTTGTTGGAACCAGTGATGGCACGACCACGACGGCCGTTGTCCAGCAGGGCATCCACGGACTCTTGCAGCATGCGCTTTTCGTTGCGCACGATGATGTCCGGGGCGGCCAGGTCCAGCAGACGCTTCAGGCGGTTGTTACGGTTGATCACGCGACGATACAGATCGTTCAGATCTGACGTTGCGAAACGGCCGCCGTCCAGCGGTACCAGCGGACGCAGGTCCGGCGGCAGCACAGGCAGCACTGTCATGATCATCCACTCCGGCTTGTTGCCGGACTGCAGGAAAGCTTCCATCAGCTTCAGACGCTTGGTGGTCTTCTTGCGCTTGGTCTCGGAGTTGGTCTGATCCAGCTCCTCGCGCATGGTCTTGACTTCACCTTCCAGATCGATGGCACGCAGCAATGCAAGTATTGCTTCGGCACCCATCTTGGCGTCAAATTCGTCGCCCCACTCTTCCAGTGCGTCCAGATAGTTCTCTTCGGACAGCATCTGGCTGCGCTCGAGGTTGGTCATGCCGGGTTCGATCACCACATAGGATTCGAAATACAGCACGCGCTCGATGTCACGCAGGGTCATGTCCAGCAGCAGACCGATACGGGACGGCAGGGACTTCAGGAACCAGATGTGGGCAGTCGGGCTGGCCAGCTCGATGTGGCCCATACGCTCGCGACGGACCTTGGTCTGGGTCACTTCTACGCCGCACTTCTCGCAGATCACACCACGGTGTTTCAGGCGCTTGTACTTGCCGCACAGACACTCGTAGTCCTTCACCGGTCCGAAGATACGGGCACAGAACAGACCATCACGTTCCGGCTTGAAAGTCCGGTAGTTGATGGTCTCAGGCTTTTTGACCTCACCGAATGACCAGGAGCGGATCATGTCAGGAGAGGCCAGACCGATCTTGATACTGTCAAACTCTTCGGTCTTGGTCTGAGCCTTCAAAAACTTGAGTAAGTCTTTCACGTGTTTCCCCTGTCAGGAGTCTAACCTCGGCGCCCCAACTGCCAAAGCAGCGGGGCGCCCACGTCAATTCTCGAACAATAAGAGCGAGCTCTTACTCTTCGTCCAGCTCGATGTTGATACCCAGAGAGCGAATTTCCTTCAGCAATACGTTGAAGGATTCGGGCATGCCCGGCTCCATACGGTGGTCGCCATCCACGATGTTCTTGTACATCTTGGTACGGCCATTCACATCGTCAGACTTGACGGTCAGCATTTCCTGCAGGGTATATGCCGCACCGTAAGCCTCCAGGGCCCACACTTCCATCTCACCGAACCGCTGGCCACCAAACTGTGCCTTACCACCCAGCGGCTGCTGGGTAACCAGGCTGTAGGAGCCGGTAGAACGCGCATGCATCTTGTCGTCTACCAAGTGGTTCAGCTTGAGCATGTACATGTAACCCACGGTGACCTTACGCTCGAAAGTGTTACCGGTACGACCGTCGAACAAGGAGATCTGACCGGATTCCGGCAGATCGGCCAGCTTCAGCAGGGCCTTGATTTCGTGCTCTTTGGCACCATCAAAGACAGGTGTAGCAACTGGCAGACCCTTACGCAGGTTACCCGCAAGGGTACGTACGTCGTCGTCAGACAGCTCGGCGATGTTCACTTGCTGGGTGTCTTTCTCGCCCAGGTCATAGACCTGTTGCAGGAATTCACGCATCTCGTGCAGCTCGCGCTGATCTTTGATCATGCGGTCGATCTTCTCGCCGATGCCCTTGGCCGCGAGGCCCAGATGCACTTCGAGGATCTGACCGATGTTCATACGGGACGGTACACCCAGGGGGTTCAGTACGATGTCGACCGGACGGCCGAACTCGTCATGGGGCATATCCTCGACCGGGCAGATCTTGGAGATAACACCCTTGTTACCGTGACGGCCCGCCATCTTGTCACCCGGTTGGATGCGACGCTTGACTGCCAGGTAAACCTTGACGATTTTCAGTACGCCCGGCGCCAGATCATCACCCTGGATAATCTTGCGACGCTTGTTCTCGAACTTCTTGTCGAAGTCGGCTTTCAGCTCGATGTGCTGCTCGCCGATCTGCTCCAGTTCGATCTGTTTGGCTTCATCTTCGATGGCCAACTCAAACCACTTGGAACGATCCAGCTTGTTCAGACGATCTTCGCTGTAACCGGCGGCCAGCAGCAGGTTGCGGGAGCGGCCGAAGATGCCGTCTTCCAGGATCTTGAACTCTTCGGTCAAGTCCTTCTTCGCTTCCTTCAGCTGCATCTCTTCGATTTCTTTGGCGCGCTTGTCTTTTTCCACGCCATCGCGGGTAAAGACTTGCACGTCAACCACGGTACCGTACACACCGTTCGGCACACGCAGGGAGGAGTCCTTCACATCGGAGGCCTTCTCACCGAAGATGGCGCGCAGCAGCTTCTCTTCCGGCGTCAGCTGGGTTTCACCCTTGGGTGTTACCTTACCAACCAGAATGTCGCCGCCCTTCACTTCGGCACCCACGTAGACGATACCGGACTCGTCCAGCTTGGACAGAGCGGCTTCACCCACGTTCGGGATGTCGGCAGTGATCTCTTCCGGACCCAGCTTGGTGTCACGGGAGATACAGGCCAGTTCCTGGATATGGATGGTGGTCAGGCGATCTTCCTGTACCACGCGCTCGTTTACCAAGATCGAATCTTCGAAGTTGTAACCGTTCCACGGCATGAACGCGACGCGCAGGTTTTGGCCCAGCGCCAGTTCGCCCAGATCGGTAGACGGACCGTCAGCGACCACATCGCCCGCCATCACCGGCTCACCCAACATCACGCAAGGACGCTGGTTGATACAGGTGTTCTGGTTGGAACGGGTGTATTTGGTCAGGCTGTAGATGTCGATGCCGGCTTCGCCTGGCAGCAGCTCATCTTCATTGACCTTGATAACGATACGGGAGGCATCGACGTAGTCGATCATGCCGCCACGCTTGGCCACTACGGTTACCCCGGAGTCGACGGCCACGGCGCGCTCCATACCGGTACCTACCAGCGGCTTGTCGGCACGCAGAGTCGGTACGGCTTGACGTTGCATGTTCGAACCCATCAGGGCTCGGTTAGCATCATCGTGTTCCAGGAACGGGATCAGAGCAGCAGCCACAGAGACGATCTGTTGCGGGCTCACGTCCATGTACTGGATCTGGTCGGCGTTCATAAAGGTGGATTCACCCTTATGGCGGCACGGGATCAACTCATCTTTCAGACGGCCATCTTCGGAGGTCGCGGCGTTAGCCTGAGCGATCACGTACTTGCCTTCTTCGATTGCAGACAGGTAATCCACTTCGTCGGTGATCACACCGTCGATGACCTTGCGGTACGGGGTCTCGAGGAAACCGTACTCGTTGGTGCGGGAATACACGGACAGCGAGTTGATCAGACCGATGTTCGGACCTTCCGGAGTTTCGATAGGGCACAGACGACCGTAGTGAGTCGGGTGTACATCTCGAACTTCGAAGCCGGCACGCTCACGGGTCAGACCACCCGGGCCCAGCGCGGAAATACGACGCTTGTGGGTCACTTCGGACAGCGGGTTGTTCTGGTCCATGAACTGGGACAGCTGGCTGGAACCGAAGAACTCTTTGACCGCGGCGGAGATCGGCTTGGCGTTGATCAGATCCTGCGGCATCAGGGTGTCCAGGTCGCCCAGGGAGAGACGCTCCTTGACCGCACGCTCGACACGCACCAGACCGACACGGAACTGGTTCTCGGCCATTTCACCGACAGAACGGATACGACGGTTACCCAGGTGGTCGATATCGTCCACCTCGTCATTGCCGTTACGGATGTCGATCAGGCGCTTCATGACCTCGACGATGTCGTCTTTGGTCAGCACACCTACGCCGGTCTCGTCTTCACGACCCAGACGGCGGTTGAACTTCATCCGACCCACGGTAGACAGGTCATAACGCTCGGAAGAGAAGAACAGGTTCTCGAACAGCTGCTCAGCCGCTTCGCGGGTGGGCGGCTCGCCCGGACGCATCATGCGGTAGATCTCGACCAGTGCTTCCAAACGGGTGGAGCTGGAGTCGATGCGCAGGGTCTCGGACATGTAAGCACCGTGATCCAGTTCGTTGGTGAACAGAACCTCGAAGTGCTTGAAGCCGGCTTGGGACAGGTTGGCAACCGCTTCCAGGCTCAGCGCCTGGTTGGCAGTCACGACCACTTCGCCAGTCTGCGGATGTGCGTAGTTCTTGGCTGCAACTTTGCCAACAACATACTCCACCGGCACCTCAATCTGGGTGATGGCGTCTTTTTCCAACTGACGGATGTGGCGCGCGGTTACCCGACGACCGGTTTCAACCACCACGGCGCCATTGGCGATGATGTCGAAGGTCGCAGTCTCACCACGCAGGCGCTCGGGCACCAGGTCCATCATCAACTTGCCATCTTTAACCTCGAAACCTATGGTCTCGAAGAAGGTGGCCAGAATCTGTTCGGAACCGAAGTCCAGGGCGCGCAGAATAATGGATGCCGGCAATTTACGACGACGGTCGATACGGACAAACAGGTTGTCTTTTGCATCGAACTCGAAGTCCAGCCAGGAGCCACGGTAGGGGATAACGCGGGCGTTATACAGTACCTTACCGGATGAATGTGTTTTGCCTTTATCATGGTCGAAGAAGACGCCCGGGCTGCGGTGCAGCTGGGAGACGATGACCCGCTCGGTACCATTGATAACAAAGGTGCCGTTTTCGGTCATGAGCGGAATTTCGCCCATGTAAACTTCTTGTTCCTTGATGTCTTTGACGGTGCCGGCAGCTGCTTCACGGTCGTACAGAACCATACGAAGCTTGACACGCAGCGGCGCGGAGTAGGTCACTCCACGGATCTGGCATTCTTTTACGTCAAATACCGGCTCACCCAGGCGATAGCTGACATACTGAAGCTCAGCACTACCGGAGTAACTGGTGATCGGGAAAACGCTACGGAAAGCGGCCTCTAGGCCGTATTCACCTTCCGGGTCAGCCTCGATGAACTGCTTGAAGGAGTCCAGCTGAATGGACAACAAATAAGGCGTGTCCAGTACCTGGTCTCGCTTACCGAAGTCCTTACGAATGCGTTTTTTTTCGGTATAAGAGTAAACCATAGGGTTCCTCAGCTCGCTGATAAGTGACCCACTCTGTCCCGCAGGACAGCTCTGTCTCAACACCGTTTTGTGTTGGCCCGGACGATGATACGGTCCGGATTGCTGGTGCACCGAGAGTCGTAAACGGTGTGAAATGCTCTCAGTCTACAGCGCAAAAAGGCTGGTGAACAAATATTCACCAGCCCTAGCCTGTTTTATCAGGCTAATCTACATAAATGCAGATTATTTGATCTCAACAGAAGCACCAGCTTCTTCAAGCTGCTTCTTCAAAGCTTCAGCTTCATCTTTGGAGATGGCTTCTTTCAGGTTGGTCGGTGCAGCTTCTACCAGGTCCTTGGCTTCTTTCAGGCCCAGACCGGTGGCAGCACGAACGGCCTTGATGACGGCAACTTTGTTGGCGCCAGCAGCAGTCAGAACTACGTCGAACTCGGTCTTCTCTTCTACTGCTTCAGCGGCCGGACCGGCAGCTACAGCAACAGCGGCAGAAACACCGAACTTCTCTTCCATTGCTTCGATCAGCTCAACAACTTCCATTACGGACATGGAAGCAACGGCTTCGATGATTTGGTCTTTAGTGATAGACATGACAAAAATTCCTGATGTTGAATAAACTCAAACAGCCTAAATAGGCGAGAATCAAGCAGCAGCTTGTTTCTGGTCGCGAACAGCAGCGATAGTACGAACCAGCTTGCCAGCAGAGGCTTCCTTCATGGTAGCCATCAACTTCGAAATCGCTTCGTCGTAGGTCGGCAGCGTGGCCAGACGATCAATTTGTGCTGCGGCGATAAACTCACCGTTAAAAGCGCCAGCCTTGATTTCGAACTTTTGGTTCGCTTTGGCAAACTCTTTGAACAGACGAGCGGCAGCGCCCGGGTGTTCGTTAGAGAAAGCAATCAAGGTAGGACCAGTCAATACGTCGTTCAGGCAACCGAATTCGGTGCCCTCTACCGCGCGACGCAGCAGGGTGTTACGCACAACGCGCATGTACACACCGGCTTCACGAGCGGATTTACGCAGGACGGTCATCTTGTCAACAGTCACACCGCGAGAATCGGCTACAACTGCAGACAGAGCGCCTTTGGCAGCTTCGTTGACTTCAGCAACAATTGCCTTTTTGTCTTCGAGTCCCAATGCCATTGGCTTAACTCCTGGATTGAATCTGAGTCTCATGACTCAGTACTGACACATCCCCCCTACCTTCACAACAGAGGGGAACGATGCGGTAGCAGGATTCCAGAAGAGAAAGAAAACTTTCTCGCTGGGTGTCCGGCACCGTCTACGCAGGAAGGATTAAGGCCATGCGGCCACCTGCGGTCTTGGACGGAGGTCGAAACCCCCAACCAATCAAGGCGCAAAATTATAGATTAAATTTTGCGCCTTGTAAAATCCATCAATTAGCCCTGAGCTTCCAGAGAAGCTTGGTCTACGGCAACACCGGCACCCATGGTGGTGGAGATGCTGACTTTCTTGATGAAGATACCTTTGGCGGAAGAGGGTTTGCCCTTTTTCAGAGCAACCAGCAGAGCTTCCAAGTTTTCTTTCAGCTGAACTTCGTCGAAAGAAACCTTACCCAGAGTGGTATGGATGATACCATTCTTGTCATTGCGGTAACGAACCTGACCGGCTTTAGCATTCTTCACAGCTTCAGCAACGTTCGGAGTCACGGTACCCACTTTCGGGTTAGGCATCAGGCCACGCGGGCCCAGGATCTGACCCAGTTGACCAACAACGCGCATGGCATCCGGGGATGCGATCACGACGTCGAAGTTCATCTCGCCTTTCTTGACCAGCTCGGCCAAGTCATCCATACCAACCAGTTCAGCACCGGCAGCCTTGGCGGCTTCGGCGTTGGCACCCTGGGTGAATACGGCGACACGGATGTCACGACCGGTACCGTGCGGCAGTACAGTAGCACCACGTACGTTCTGGTCGGATTTACGAGCATCGATACCCAGGTTAACGGCAACGTCAACGCTTTCAACGAACTTGGCGGTAGCCAGTTCTTTCAGCAGGGCAATGGCTTCGTTGATGGAGTACTCTTTGGTACCGTCAACTTTTTCGCGAATAACGCGCATACGCTTGGAAAGTTTTGCCATTGTCTTAATCCTCCACTACCAGGCCCATGGAACGAGCGGAGCCTGCGATGCAACGTACTTTTGCATCCAGATCGGCACCAGTCATGTCCGGCTCTTTGGTCTTGGCGATTTCTTGCAGCTGAGCAACAGTCACCTTACCAACTTTGTCTTTGTTCGGCTTGGCGGAACCAGACTGGATACCAGCGGCTTTCTTCAGCAGGAAGGAAGCAGGCGGAGTCTTGGTTTCGAAGGTGAAGGAACGGTCGCTGTAAACGGTGATCACGACCGGAGTCGGTGAGCCTTTTTCCAGCTTCTCTGTACGAGCGTTGAACGCCTTACAGAATTCCATGATGTTGACACCGTGCTGACCCAGCGCAGGACCAACGGGAGGGCTGGGGTTAGCACTGCCAGCCTTAACTTGCAGCTTGATATAAGCTGTGACTTTCTTAGCCATTACGAAAATACCTCAAAAATGGGTTCTAGCGCCTCGGAGACATACTCCTGCAAACGGCTCCCCAACAAATAAAGGGGCAGCGAATTATAGAGATATTCGCTGCCCCTGACAACCGTTAAACGTACAGACTTTAATCAGCCTTTTTCGACCTGACCAAAATCCAGTTCTACCGGCGTTGAGCGACCAAAGATCAGTACCGAGACCTTCACGCGACTCTTCTCGTAGTCCACCTCTTCAACGGTACCGTTGAAGTCGGCAAACGGACCATCGGCAACCCGCACCATCTCACCCGGTTCAAACAGGGTTTTCGGCCGCGGCTTGTCATGGGCGTCTTGCAGACGATTGAGGATGGCATCCGCTTCCTTATCGGAGATAGGAGCAGGGCGATCGGAAGTACCGCCGATGAAACCCATCACGCGCGGTACGTTACGCACCAGGTGCCAGGTGGTTTCATCCATCAGCATCTGCACCAGGACATAACCCGGGAAAAATTTGCGCTCACTCTTGCGCTTCTGGCCAGCACGCATCTCGACCACTTCTTCGGTCGGGACCAGCACTTCGCCAAACATCTCTTCCATGCCATGCATCTTGATATGTTCACGCAGGGATTTGGCAACCCGACCTTCATAGCCGGAAAATGCCTGCACGACATACCATCTCATACGTTGTTCACGTTGTTCAGTCATGGCTTATCCTTACACACCGGTAATCAAATTGACCAACCAGACCAAGGCACCGTCCAGAAGGAACAGCAAAAGCCCCATCACGGCGGTCACCGCCAGCACAATCAGGGTTGTCTGAATGGCTTCCTGACGGGTCGGCCATACGACCTTGCGGACTTCCAGGCGCGACTCACGAGCAAATGCCAGTGTTGCCTTACCTTTGGTGGTTTGCAGGGCCACTGCACCAGCAGCGGCGATGACAACGACCACACCCAGGGCGCGGACGGCTGCGACAACATCGTGCAGCAGGTAATTACCCACTACAGCGGCCGCCAGGATGATGAAAACCAGACCCCAAAGCAGGGTATCCTTGTTTCCGCCCTGTCCCTCAGAACTAACACTCATACAACCCACCTGTATCTGACGTAACCAAAGACACAAAAGCCCCGTACGAGACGAGGTATATGGCAGGGGCGGCAGGACTCGAACCCGCAACCATCGGTTTTGGAGACCGCTGTTCTACCAATTCGAACTACGCCCCTGCATAAGAAAGCCCCTATTATAGGGGCTTCGCTTTATTTATGTAAGCCAAGATTACGCGATTACGCTGGCTACAACACCAGCACCTACGGTACGGCCACCTTCACGGATGGCGAAACGCAGGCCGTCGTCCATCGCGATCGGTGCGATCAGGGTAACAACCATTTTGATGTTGTCGCCTGGCATTACCATTTCAACGCCTTCCGGCAGTTCGATGGTACCGGTCACGTCGGTAGTACGGAAGTAGAACTGAGGACGGTAGCCCTTGAAGAACGGGGTATGACGACCACCTTCTTCTTTGGACAGTACGTACACTTCAGATTCGAACTTGGTGTGCGGCTTGATGGAGCCCGGCTTGGCCAGTACCTGACCACGCTCTACGTCTTCACGCTTCACGCCACGCAGCAGGGCGCCAACGTTCTCACCGGCACGACCTTCGTCCAGCAGCTTGCGGAACATTTCTACACCGGTACAGGTGGTGGTCACGGTATCTTTGATACCGACGATTTCGACGGTCTCACCGACTTTAACGATACCGCGCTCAACACGACCGGTTACTACGGTACCACGGCCAGCGATGGAGAAGACGTCTTCGATAGGCATCAGGAACGGCAGGTCGATTGCACGCTCCGGCTCCGGGATATAGGTATCCAGGTGGTTAGCCAGCTCGATGATTTTCTCTTCCCAAGCAGCGTCGCCTTCCAGCGCTTTCAGCGCGGAACCACGGACTACCGGCAGGTCATCACCCGGGAAGTCGTATTCGGTCAGCAGTTCGCGAACTTCCATCTCGACCAGCTCAAGCAGCTCTTCGTCGTCGACCATGTCGCACTTGTTCATGAACACGATCATGTACGGGATACCAACCTGACGACCCAGCAGGATGTGCTCACGAGTCTGCGGCATCGGGCCGTCAGTCGCAGCTACTACCAGGATCGCGCCGTCCATCTGGGCAGCACCGGTGATCATGTTTTTAACGTAGTCGGCGTGACCCGGGCAATCTACGTGGGCGTAGTGACGGGCAGCGGTGTCGTATTCTACGTGGGAGGTGTTGATGGTGATACCACGCTCACGCTCTTCCGGCGCCTTGTCGATCTGGTCGAAGGCGAAAGCTTTACCACCGAAGTGCTTGGCCAGCACGTTGGTGATGGCGGCGGTCAGGGTGGTTTTACCGTGGTCAACGTGGCCGATGGTACCCACGTTAACGTGCGGTTTATTACGCTCAAATTTTTCTTTAGACATGATCGTCCCTCTAAACTAACGCTGAGTACGCGGTGGCAAGCTAACCACAGAACAGTTTATATGATGGATTTGAATCTGGTGGGAATAGAGAGGCTGGTGCTGGCAGGCAGGTTCGATTGCCGAACACACCCTAGGGTGTGGCTCTCAGTATCACCTGAGCCATATCAGCATCTTGGAGCGGGCAGCGGGAATCGAACCCGCATCATCAGCTTGGAAGGCTGAGGTAATAGCCATTATACGATGCCCGCATTTCTCTAACCCAAAGAACTCAAACCGCAGAGAAATATGGTGGAGGGAGAAGGATTCGAACCTTCGAAGGCAGAGCCGTCAGATTTACAGTCTGATCCCTTTGGCCGCTCGGGAACCCCTCCGGTACCTCAATGCCACAACGGTAATTCTGCTTGCACCCGTTGTTTTGTCGCTTTTGCCGGGCAAATAGACGACAGACATCTAAGCGTCGCGCATTTTATTGTAAGGATTTTGGGGATGCAACCATTGCACCCTGCAAAAAGTGCATTATTGCAGGGATCCATGCAAAAAAAGCCTCCTTCCCCGTCCGAACCGGATGCGTCACTTGTCGCTCCCGATCCCTTGGTGTATGGTCGCCCTGCCCAAGAAACAGTGATGACATCATGACGACAGAGCATAACCCCTATTTGCAATTCACCCGCGAACAATGGGCGTTATTGCGCGATGCAGTCCCCCTGACCCTGACCGAAACCGACCTGCATACCCTGCGCGGGATCAACGAGAAGGTGTCATTGCGCGAGGTAGAAGAGATCTATCTACCCCTCTCCCGCCTGCTCAATCTCTACGTCAAGGCCAAGCAGCGCCGCAGTCGGGTGCTGGAGCAGTTCCTCGGCCAGTCCCGTGGCAAGGGCACCTACATCATCAGCATCGCCGGCAGCGTGGCGGGGGGCAAGAGCACCACGGCCCGCATCATGCAGGCGCTGCTGGAACGCTGGCCCGAGCATCCACGCGTCGAGCTGGTCACCACGGATGGCTTCCTGTATCCCAACAAGGAGCTGGAGGAGCGCGGGCTGATGCGCCGCAAGGGCTTCCCGGAGTCCTACGACATCCGTCACCTGGTGGAGTTTGTCGCCAATATTCGCGCCGGCCACGAGAAGGTCGAGGCCCCCGTTTACTCCCACCTCATCTACGACATCCTGCCGGATGAGAAGAAGGTGGTGGAGCAACCGGACATCCTGATCCTGGAGGGGCTGAACGTGCTGCAGAGCGGCATGGATTACCCGCAGGAACCCCACCGGGTCTTCGTGTCAGATTTTGTCGACTTCTCCATCTATGTGGATGCCGATGCCGAGCTGCTGCGCACCTGGTACATAGATCGTTTCCTCAAGTTCCGCAGCGGCGCCTTCTCGGATCCGGACTCCTACTTCCATCACTACGCCAAGCTGGCGGAGAGTGAAGCCACCGAGATTGCCAGCAACATATGGCAAGATATCAACTATCTGAATTTGAAAGAGAACATCCTGCCGACCCGAGAACGGGCCAACCTGATCCTGACCAAGGGTCACGAGCACGCCATCGAGCAAATCAAGCTGCGCAAGTGATGGCAGGCGCCAACGGCGGACATGCAAAGGGGGCCCTCGGGCCCCCTTTGCTATTGTGGTCAACGGCCAGGCCCAGTCCCTGACTCAGTCCCCGCGCCGCAGGGAGATCTCGCCCCCCAGGTAGTATTTGATCCCCTCGTCCGTCTCCAGCCGCAGCGCGCCACGATCGTCGATGCCGCGGGCGATGCCACGGATTTCCTGCTCCCCCATCAGCAGCCGCACCGGCCGGCCGGCAAAGTAGTCGAGCCGGTTCCAGCTCTCGACGAAGCTGGCCAGGCCGCTCTGCTCGAAGGTCTGCATGGCCCGTTGCAGGTGCAGGAGCACGCAGGCCGCCAGCTGGTTGCGATCCACCAGTTCGGGCTGGACGTGGCGCAGCTCGGACCAGGCCTGATCGATCTTCTCCCCCTGCCGCGCCGGCATCGCCAGGTTGAGGCCGATGCCGATCACCAGATGGCAGCTGGCGCCGGCGCTGCCGCTCATCTCCACCAGGATGCCCGCCAACTTGCGGCCCTGATAGTAGAGGTCGTTCGGCCACTTCAGCTCGACGCCCGGATAACCGAGCGACTCCAACGCCTCCACCACGGCCACCCCGACCGCCAGACTCAATCCCATGGCTGCGGCCATGCCCTGCTCGAGGCGCCAGTACATGCTCAGGATCAGCTGGCAGCCGAAGGGAGAGACCCAGGGCTTGCCACGACGGCCACGACCGGCAGTCTGGCACTCTGCCAGGCAGCTCTCGCCGGACTGAAGCCGGCTCACCCGCTCCAGCAGATGCTGGTTGGTGGAGTCGATCACCGAGAAGCAGTGCACCGGCGCCATGGGTGCCAGGGCCTGCAGCTGCGGCTGATCGTACAGTGCCATGGGCACCGCCAGCCGATAGCCCTTGCCGGTCAGGCTGAACAGATCCAGCCCGAGATCCTTGAGGGCGGCCATGTGCTTGCTCACCGCCGCCCGGCTGATGCCGAGCTGCTCGCCGAGCTGCTCGCCGGAATGGAACTGGCCGTCGCTGAGCAGGTTGATCAGGGTCTGTCTGATGGGGGTGAGGCTCATGCCAGCACCTCGTCGAGCCTGGTCTCACCGGTGAGTCCCATGAAGCGTACCTCGTGCTCCAGCAACACGCCGAAGCGCTGCTCTACACTGTCTCGCACATGAGCCGCCAGAGCGATGAGCTCCATGGCGCTGGCCCCACCGAGGTTCACCAGCACCAGCGCCTGCTGCTGGTGCACGGCGGCGCGGCCGATGGCGAAGCCCTTGAGGCCGCACTGATCGATGAGCCAGCCCGCCGCCAGCTTGGCCTGCCCCTCCCCGGCGGGATAGACAGGCAGTTGCGGATGCTGCAGCTTGAGCCGCTCGGCCTGCGCCAGGCTGACCAAGGGGTTCTTGAAGAAGCTGCCGGCATTGCCGAGCACGGCCGGATCCGGCAGCTTGGCCATGCGGGTGGCGCAGACGGTGTCGAAGATGGCCTGCGCCTTGGGATGCTCACCGAGCGCGGCGAGCGGACCATAGCCCAGCACCGGCTGCCAGGCCTTGGGCAGGCGCAGACCGACGGCGGTGATGAAGTGGGAGTCCTGGCAAGCGTGCTTGAAGATGCTGTCGCGATAGCCGAACTGGCAGTCGGCAGCCTGAATGCGCTCCACCTCGCCCGTTTGCCAGTTGAATGCCTCCACATAGGCGCAGAAGTCGGCCAGCTCGACGCCGTAGGCGCCGATGTTCTGCACTGGGGCGGCTCCGACAGTGCCCGGGATCAACGCCAGATTCTCCAGCCCATGCCAGCCCTGCTGCAGGGCATGGCGAACCAGCTGGTGCCACTCCTCCCCCGCCGCCACGTGCAGCAGCCAGTGGTCGCCCTCATCCTGCAACTCGATGCCCTGCAGGCGGTTGAGTACCACCAGACCGGCGAAGTCGTTGCAGAACAGGATGTTGCTCCCTCCCCCCAGCACCAGGCGCGGCAGGGCGATCAGTTCGGGGTTGGCCATCAGGGATCTGAGGTCATCGAGCCGGGTCACCTCTGCCAGCCAGAGGCAATGGGCATCGAGGGCCAGGGTGTTGAGGGTCAACAAGGGGGCGTGGGGGGTGAGTTTCATCTGCGTGTCCCGACAAGAGCAAGCGGGCAGTTTACCCCAGATCCCGCGGGACGAAAAATCCAGGCACTTTTCGGACTCAATCTGCTGGGGTAGAGTAACTCCTTCAGCCCTCTGAGGAAGCATAAATGAACAACCAATTTGCCGTCATAGGCCTCGGCCTGTTCGGCAGCGCCCTGTGCGAAGAGTTGCAACGGCAGGATGCCGAGGTACTGGCGATCGACATCGACGAGGCCAAAACCCGTCAGATTGCCACCCTGTGCAATCATGTCATCGTCGCCGATGCGACCGATGAGGCCACCGTCGCCGAGCTTGGCCTGGCCAACTTCGACATCGTCTTCGTCGCCATAGGTGACAACCTGGAGACCAGCATTCTCACCACGCTAGTGCTGAAGGAGGCGGGGGTAAAGAAGGTCTGGGTCAAGGCCCGCGACAAGTTTCACGCCAAGATCCTGCAGAAGGTGGGCGCCGACAAGGTAATCAACCCTGAGTGGGACATGGGGCGCCGGGTCGCCCAGAGCATGCTGGACAACCGCCTGTTCGACTACCTGGAGCTGGGACACGACATGGTGCTGACCGAGTTTGTCATCGGCCTGGCGCAAAATGGCCGCACCCTGGCCGACCTGCACCTGTTGCAGCAGACCGAACTGCAGTTGCTGGCCATCAAGCGCGGCCAGGTGCTGCACAACGTACTGACCGGCAAGATGGAGCTGCAGCTGGGCGACATCCTGATCCTGGCCGGTAACAAGCATGCCATCGATCACTGGCTCGACACCCTATGATCAACTGGCGCAGCAGCTATGCCTTTGCCCTGCATCGGGATGCCGATTCCCGCTGGAGCGAAGCCAGGCTGATCCTCGGCAGTTTCCTCGTCATCCTGTTGATTGGCACCCTGTTCCTGGTCCAGCCCTCCAGCCACAATGGCGAGGTCACCTTCGTCAACGCCCTGTTCACCGCCACCTCGGCCATCAGCGTGACCGGCCTCGGGGTGGTGGATACCGGTACCGTCTTCACCCTGCAGGGGCAGATCTTCCTGCTGATGCTGATGGAGATCGGCGGCCTGGGCCAGATGACCATGACCCTGCTGCTGATCGCCATGTTCAGCAAGCGGGTCGGCCTGCGCCAGCAGGTGCTGGCCAAGGAGGCACTGGGTCAGGAGGGCTCGGTCAACATCATCCAGCTGGTGAAGCGCATAGTGCTGTTCGCCTTCATCGCGCAGTTGATCGGCACCGGCCTCATGGCCATCCGCTGGGTACCGGAGATGGGCTGGGTCCACGGCCTCTATGTCAGCTTCTTCCATGCGGTGTCCGCCTTCAACAACGCCGGCTTCTCGCTGTTTGCCAACAACCTCATCGACTATAGAGATGACCCCATCATCAGCCTGACCATCGCCGGTCTGCTGATCCTCGGTGGGATTGGTTTCACCGTCATCGTCGATCTGGTGCGCAACCGGCGCTGGCGCAAGCTGAAGTTACACAGCAAGCTGATGCTGCTGATGACCCCGTCGCTGTTGCTGGCCGGGACCCTGATGTTCTGGCTGCTTGAGCACAACAACCCAGGCACCTTCGGCAACGCCGGCATTGGCGGCCAGCTGTTGGCGGCTTTCTTCCAGTCTGCCAGCGCCCGTACCGCGGGTTTCAACACCATCAATATCGGCTTGATGACCCCTGCGGCCCTGCTGTTCCTGATGATGCTGATGTTCATCGGCGCCGGCGCCACCTCCACCGGGGGCGGCATCAAGGTAACCACCTTTGCGGTGGTGTTGCTGGCGACCAAGGCGTTTCTGACCAAGCGGCCCCATGTCACCGCGTTTGGCCGCACCCTGTCACCCCAGATAGTGACCCGCTCGCTGGCCATCATCATCGTCAGCACCATGGTGCTGATGCTGGCGATGTTCCTGCTGATGATCACCGAGTCACAACCCTTCGACAAGATCATGTTCGAGACCATTTCGGCCTTTGCTACCGTCGGCCTCTCCACCGGTATCACCGCCTCCCTGAGTGAGCCTGGCAAACTCATTCTGGTGCTGGTGATGATCTGCGGCCGTCTGGGGCCCCTCACACTGGCCCTCATGCTGGCCAGACCGAGCGAGACCCGGATCCGCTACCCGGAAGAGGGGGTCTATACGGGCTGATCCTCCATGGATGCGAGAAAGGGGCCCAGGGCCCCTTTCTTTTTTCCGGTGCACCCTCGGCTCAGGCCGCCTTGCCCCTGGCCGGACGCTTGGCCGCGCTCTTGCGGGGGCCGCCGCCGGCGCTGCTCTTGCGACTGAAGCGGCGTTTGTCGGCGCCCGCGGCCGCCTTGGGCAGGGCGCTGAATCTGGCGCCGGAGTCCTGCCTCGCCCCCTCGATCAGTCCATGCAGCTGCTCGGCAAGCGGCCCCATGAACTGCTGGTAGCTGGCGTGACGTTCGGCGATCTGGCCGAGGTGCTGCTCCCACAGCGCCGTCATATCCGGGGTGGTAGCGCTGGCGGGCAGCGCCAGGATCAGCGCCCGTCCGGTGGGGGTGGCCTTGATGCTCTTGCCCTGGCGCACCAGGAAGCGTCGCTTGAACAGCAGATCTATGATGCCGGCCCGGGTCGCCTCGGTGCCGAGGCCATCGGTCTCGCGCAGGGTCTTGCGGATCTCGGGATCCTGCACATGGCGGGCGATGCCGGTCATGGCGGCCAGCAGGGTGGCGTCGGTGAACGACTTGGGGGCCTGGGTCATCTTCTCCAGCAACTCGCCCCGTTCACACTGCAACTGCTCACCCTGGCGTAGGGCGGGCAGGCTCCCCGCCTCCTCTTCATCGTCCTCTTCCACCCCCAGCAGCGCCTTCCAGCCAGCCTTGAGGATGCGCCTGGCCTTGGCCTGGAACAGACCACCGGCGATGCGCAGCAACACCTTGCTGTCGTTGTATTCGAACGGCGGGTAGAACTGCAGCAGATACTGGCGGGCGATCAGGCCATAGATCTTGCTCTCCTCTGCGGAGAGACTGCCTTCGTTGCCACGCTTCTCGGTGGGAATGATGGCGTGGTGGGCATCGACCTTGCTGTCGTTCCAAGCCTTGCTGCGGATCTTGCCATCCGCCTCGCTCACCGCCTTGGCCAGAGCCGGCGCGGTCGCGGCTATGGCGTCGCGCACCTGGGGGGCTCGGCTGAAGTGATCGCTCGGCAGGTGCCGGCTGTCGGATCTGGGGTAGGTGATGAGCTTGTGGCGCTCGTAGAGTGCCTGGCAGATATCCAGCACCCGCTTGGCATCCATGCCGAAGCGCTTGGCGGCATCGATCTGCAGGCTGGAGAGGTTGTAGGGTAGCGGCGCCGTCTGCTTGCGGGCCTGCTCCTCGACCTCCTCCACCTGGGCAGGCTGGCCTTTGATCCGCTCCACCACCTTGGCGGCCAAGGCCCGGTTGAGCACCCGTCCCTCCTCATCCTGCCAGGGAGCGCAGGCCTCGGACGGCAGCCACTTCGCGTTGAACCGCTCGTTGCCCTGGGTCACCACATGGGCCAGCACCTCGAAGAAGGGCTTGGGCACGAAGGCGTCTATCTCCAGATCCCGCCGCACCACCAGCCCCAGCAGCGGGGTCTGCACCCGGCCGACCGACAGCAGCTCGCTACAGCCCCCCTTGCGCCCGAGCAGGGTGTAGGCCCGGGTCATGTTGATGCCATAGAGCCAGTCGGCGCGGCTGCGGGCCAGCGCCGAGACCGCCAGCGGCACGAACTCCTTGTTGTCCCGCAGCTTGTCGAGGGCCCTGCGCACCGCCGGCGGATTCAGGTCGCTGATGAGGCAGCGCTGCACCGGCTTGCTCTTGGGATAGCCGAGAAAATCGATCACCTCGTCCACCAGCAACTGCCCCTCCCGGTCCGGATCGCCGGCATTCACCACGCAGTCGGCCTGCTTGATCAGCCGCTTGATGACGGTGAGCTGGGTCCTGGTCTTGGGCTTGGCCACCAGCTGCCACTGGCCGGGAATGATGGGGAGCTGCTCCATGCGCCACTGCTTGTAGGCGGCGTCATAGGCATCGGGCTCGGCCTGCTCCAGCAGGTGGCCGATGCACCAGGTCACCACGTCGCCCTCGGCGGTCTCGATAAAGCCCTCCCCCTTCTTGTGGGGCTTGGGCAGGGCATCGGCGATGGCGCGGCCCAGGCTGGGCTTCTCGGCAATAAAGAGTCGCATGACTGACAAACCTGATCACTGTATATGCAAACAGTATATATCGAGCCTTTCGCAAAGCCCAACACCTGTCCATTCAGAGCCCGGCTGTCATACCGGGGAGCAAAACGTCGAGTCAGAGCCGTTTCCAGCATGACTCGTGCGGATTTGATGATTTAAAGGGTGTCAAATAAGGCTAAACTAACAAGGTTAACAACTAGAATTTGATTTAAATTCATACATGAAAATTTAAATGGAATTTAAAACGAAAAAAATCCAATTTAAAGAATAAAAACCATAACCGAGGTCAACCCCTCATCCGCCAAGACTACTACTATATTGGTAATATTTGATCGTAGGGAACTGCCGCCATGCTTGGAAAAATGTTGAGAAAGACCTGGTTCTGGCTCCTGCTGCTCGGGGCCCTGCTGGGCGTCGCGGCGCTGGGAGTCACCGTCACTGTGCTGCACAAGACCAGCTCCACCGAGTTCTGTGTCTCCTGCCACTCCATGCAGACACCGCTGGCCGAATATCAGGGCAGCGTGCACTTCCAGAACGTGAAGGGGATCCGGGCCGAGTGCGCCGACTGCCACATCCCCAATGACCCCGGCTCCTATCTGTGGACCAAGATCCGCGCCGTGAAGGATATCTACCACGAGGCCCTCGGTACCCTGGATAGCCCCCAGAAGTATGAGGAGCACAAGCTGCGCATGGCCCAGACCGTCTGGGATCAGCTCAAGGCCAATGACTCCGCCACCTGCCGCAGCTGCCACAGCTACGCCGCCATGGACATCCTGGCCCAGCGTCCCAACGCCCGCGCCGAGCACCCGGTGGCCATCAAGGAGGGCCAGACCTGCATCGACTGTCACCGCGGGGTCGCCCACATCATGCCGGACATGAGTGGCCTGGCCGCCGCCGGCGCCAGTGAACTGGCGGCGGCCGCCGCCCAGACCCCGGCGACTGTCACCACTCGCTACGCCATCGCTACCACGCCGCTGTTCCTCGATGCCAAGGCGACCACGGACGAGGGCACCCTGATGCCATCGACGCAAGTCGAGATCCTGGCCAACGACAACGGTCGCGCCCAGGTACGGATCGAAGGCTGGCAACAGGACGGCGTGAGCGAGGTGTTCTACGCCGCCCCCGGCAAGCGCATCCTGAGCGTGCTGGTCGGCGACGCCGCCAAGCAGGCGCTGGTCACCGGCAAGAGCGAGACCGACAGCGCCACCAACCTCACCTGGCATCAGGTCAAGCTGACCGCCTGGGTGGATCAGCGCCAGCTCATCGGCGATCAGGGCAAGCTGTGGCAATACGCCTCCACCCTGATGTCCAACAACTGCACCGGCTGCCACGGCCTGACCGCGCTGGATCACTTCAACGCCAACCAGTGGATCGGCGTCATCAAGGGCATGGAATCACGCACCTCTCTTACCCCAGAGCAGGCCCGCATGCTGACCCAATACGTGCAAAAACACGCCAGTGACATGAGCGCGGCACACTAAGGCTGGAACAGAGGAATTCGATATGACTTTTTTCAATGACCAACAGACCAATCTGTCCCGCCGCAGCCTGCTCAAGGGACTGGGGGCCTGCGCCGCCCTGCCGCTGCTCGCCGGCCTGTTCCCCAAGCACGCCCTGGCGCAAGCCATCAGCACGGCGCTTGAACAGTTCCCGACCTTGGTACCGGCCCAGAAGGGCATACTGACCGGCGCCCACTGGGGTGCCTTCGAAGCCATAGTCGCCGATGGCCGCATGATCCGCGTGCAGCCGGTGGCCGACGATCCGGCACCGAACGATCTCATCGACATGGCGCCGTTCCAGGTCCATGCCAAGAACCGCATCAAGTACCCCATGGTGCGCAAGAGCTGGCTGGAGCATGGCCCTGGTGCCAAGCCCGAGCTGCGCGGCGCCGACGAGTGGGTGCGGGTGAGCTGGGACCAGGCCATAGCGCTGGTCGCCGGCGAGATCAAGCGGGTGCAGGGCGAGTTCGGCCCCCAGGCCATCCACGCCGGCTCCTACGGCTGGAAGAGTGTCGGCATGTTCCACAACAGCCGCACCCTGCTGCATCGGCTGATGAACCTGGCCGGTGGCTTCACCGGCTATGCCGGCGACTACTCCACCGGCGCGGCTCAGGTGATCATGTCCCACGTGATGGGCTCCATCGAGGTGTATGAACAGCAGACCGCCTGGCCGAACGTGGTGGAGCATGCGGAACTGGTGGTGCTGTGGGGGGTCAACGCCCAGGTGACCCTGAAGAACAGCTGGAACATGCCGGATCACGAGGGTCAGGCCGGTTTCAAGGCGCTGAAGGAGAAGGGCACCCGCATCATCAGCATAGATCCCGTCTACAACGAGACCGCCAAGCTGGCCAACGCCGAGTGGATTGCGCCGAACGCCTACACCGACGTGGCCATGATGCTGGGGGTTGCTCATACCCTCTATAGCGAGAAGAAGCACGATCAGGCCTTCCTCGAGCGCTACACCGTCGGCTTCGAAAAGTTCCTCGACTACCTGCTCGGCAAGGACGACGGTCAGCCGAAGAGCGCCGACTGGGCTGCCACCGTCTGCGGGGTCGAGGCCAAGGTGATCCGCCAGCTGGCCCTCGACATGGCCTCCAAGCGCACCATGATCATGGCGGGCTGGGGCATGCAGCGTCAGCATCACGGCGAGCAGCCGAACTGGATGCTGGTCACCCTGGCCGCCATGCTGGGCCAGATCGGCCTGCCGGGGGGCGGCTATGGCTTCAGCTATCACTACTCATCCGGCGGCAGCCCCACCGCCAAGGGCGGCATTCTGGCAGGCATCTCGGCCGGGACGGCGCCGCAGAACAGTCCGGCGCCCATCCCGGTGGCGCGCATCGCCGACTGCCTGGCCAACCCCGGCAAGACCATCGACTTCAACGGCCGCAAGCTGACCTACCCGGATGTCAAACTGGTCTACGTGGCGGGCGGCAACCCCTTCCACCACCATCAGGACACCAACAACCTGCTGCAGGCCTGGCGCAAGCCGCAGACGGTGATAGTGCACGAGCCCTACTGGACCGCCACCGCCAAGCACGCCGACATAGTGCTGCCGGTGACCACCAGCTACGAGCGCAACGATCTCGAGATGGGGGGTGACTACTCCCAGCGTTACGTCTTCCCCATGCACCAGTGCGTGCCGCCCCAGCACGAGTCGCGCAACGACTTCGACATCTTCAGCGCCGTCGCCGCCAAGCTCGGCCTGCAGGAGGCCTATACCGAGGGCAAGGACGAGACCCTGTGGCTCAAGCAGATGTACGACGGCATGGCCGCCCAGGCTCGCGGTGCCAAGGTGGCACTGCCGCCGTTCAACATGTTCTGGGAGTCCAACAACTACATCCGCTTCCCCATCCCGGAGGCGAACCGCCAGTGGATCCGTCACGCCGATTTTCGCGACAACCCGCTGCTCAACCCGCTCGGCACCCCGTCCGGCAAGATAGAGATCTTCTCCAATGCCATCGCCGGCATGAGCTATGCCGATTGTGTCGGCCATCCCAAGTGGTATGAGCCCAAGGAGTGGGCCCAGGGCGAACAGGCCAGCCGCTATCCGCTGTCCCTGAACACCTCGCACCCGACCCAGCGACTGCACTCCCAGCTGGACAACACCCCGCTGCGGGACAAGTTCGCCATCGCCGATCGGGAGGCCATCCTGATCCACCCGGACGATGCCAAGGCCCGTGGCATCCAGGATGGGGATCTGGTGCGCGCCTTCAACGAGCGCGGCCAGATCCTGGTGGGCGCCCTGGTGTCGAAGGACATTCGCCAGGGGGTGGTGCGGATCTGCGAGGGGGCCTGGTTCGATCCGGCCAAGCCGGGCGAGGTCGGCGCCATCTGCAAGAACGGCAACGTCAACTGCCTGACCTTCGATGAAGGCTCCTCCAGCCTGGCGCAAGGCAACTGCGGCCACATGGCCCAGCTGCAGATCGAGAAGTACAGCGGGCCCGAGCTGCCCAACACCGCCCATGAGGTCCCCGCCAACGCCTGAGTCGGCGGTCGGCCAACCAAAACGGCGCCCTCGAGGCGCCGTTTTTTATTGTTTGTCTCAGGACGATTCAGCCGCCCCTTCCATCCTGTACTATTCCGCTCATTCCACTCTGAGGTGGCCAGAGGGGGATGGAATGACTCAGAAGTCTCCCTCTACCATGTACTCTTCCGCACATTCGACCAGCTGGGGCCAGAGATCTTCCTGTATCCAGGCCTCGGGGTCATCCTCGTCGCCGTCATACTGGGTCCAGAAGAAGGCGCGCAGCCCGCTGGCAAAGTCGTCGCTGACCTCGGCCAGCTCGGAGAGCGGCCCCAGCCAGGCGATGCGGCGCAGGCCGGAGGCGAGATCGTTGATGGCATCCATCAGGCCGCGATCATCGCCGCACTGCTCCACCAGCAGGGTGAAGCGCTCACGGGCGCTCGCGGTCTGATCCTCATCCAGCTCGCCGGCATCGGCCAGCAACTCGACGAAGTCTTCCAGCAAGAATTCGATCAGGGATTCCCGATCCTCAAACCACTGGAGCTGGGCCCCCTTGGTGCCCAGCACAGAGGCATCGAACGAATCATCGAGATGACAGAGTGCCCACGGATCGTCAGTCATTGCTACCCTTCCTACACCTTAAAACAAGAGCCATATCTTAAGCCTAGCGCTCGCCCCTTGCCAGCTCGGGCAGAGACGGGAAGAACACCAGACCACCATCATGCCGGCCGTCCCATGACGAGACGGCGTTGCTAGCTCTCCACCCTGGCCACCTGGGGCCGCGACGGAAGGGCACCAGACCACTATTATGTCGTCCGTCCCATGATGAGACGGCGTTGCTAGCTCTCCACCCTGGCCACCTTGGGCAGCGACAGAGAGGCGGCCAGGCCGCCCAGCTCGGCTCGTCCCATGATGAAACTGCCGCGATAGGCTTCGGCCAGATCTGACACTATGTTGAGCCCGAGCCCTGAGCCCGGCACCTTCTCGTCGAGCCGCACACCGCGCAGCACCGCCTTGGCGATCTGATCCTCGCTCATGCCGGGACCGTCGTCCTCGATGCGCAGGGTGATCCAGCCCCCCAGCTCGGCGCTGGAGATGCGCAGCTGGCTGCTGGACCACTTGAAGGCGTTCTCCAGCAGGTTGCCCACCATCTCGTCGAAATCCTGCTCCTCCACCCCGACCGCCAGGTTGGCCGGCACCTGCAGATCCACCTCCTTGCCCGGATAGAGGCGGGAGAAGGCGCGGCAGATGTACTCGACCCTGGCCCGCACCGGGGTCGAGACCCCCAGGATCTTGGCGGCCCCGGTCACCCTGGCCTTGCCGAGGTGATAATCGATGTGGCGCTGGATCTGGTCGAGCTGCTCGTCGATGGCGGCCCTGTCCTCAGGCGGCAACTGGGCCACCTGGTTGCGCATGATGCTGAGGGGCGTCTTGAGCGCGTGGGCCAGGTTGCCGGTGTGGGAGCGGGCCCGCTGCAGCAGTTCACTGTAGTGGTGCAGCAGCCGGTTGATGTCCTCCACCAGCGGCTGGATCTCCAGCGGATAGCGCAGCCGGAACCCTTCCTGATGGCCCTGATGCACCCGCCCCAGCTCACGGCGCAGCAGGTGCAGCGGCCGCAGGCCGTAGACGATCTGGAACATGAAGCCCAGCACCAGCCCGGCGGCGGCGAAGCCCAGCCCCAGGAACAGGCTGATGCGGGTCTTCTTCAGGGTCTGGGTCAGGACGCTGCTGTCCTTGGCCATCACCAGGGTGAACACCCGATCCGAGCCCGGCAGCAGCACGGTGCGGGTCATGATCAGCAGCGGCTCCTTGTTGGGCCCCTTGCCGACGAACAGATCCGGATCGCCAAAGGCCGACTTCAGGCCATGGGCGCTGAGGTGGGCATCCCACAGGGAGCGGGAACGGCTGACCACGTCGCTGCCCAGCTCCAGCTGCCAGTAGTAGCCGGAGTAGGGCTGGCGATAGCGGGGATCGGCCATGGGCTCGGTGACCACGGGCAGCCCATTGGGCTGGATCTCGAGGCGGGAGAGCAGATCATAGAGCTGCAGGCGCAGGCCATCCGCCTCCGCCTCCTGCCAGTAGTTGCGCATCATGGTCTGCAGGCTGAAGCCGGTGGCGAACAGGAAGAGCCCGCACCAGACCAGGGCGATGACCACCAGCCGGCCACGCAGGGTGCGCACCAGCCTCATGGGCTCACCCGCCACGCACCATGCCTACCGGAACCGCTCAACACCAAGGTCATTCGTTGATCCTGTACCCTAGCCCGCGCACCGTCTCGATCAGATCTGGGTGGGTCTTCTTGCGGATCCGGCCGATGAACACCTCCACGGTATTGGAGTCCCGATCGAAATCCTGGGCGTAGATGTGGTCGATCAGCTCGCTGCGCGACACCACCTTGCCCCTGTGCTGCATCAGGTAACCCAGCACCCGGAACTCGTGGGCGGTGAGCTTGATGGGGGTGCCCTCGTACCACACCTGGGAGGCCGCCATGTCGAGCCGCACCCCGCCAATCTCGAGGATCGAGCTGGCATTGCCCGCCGCACGGCGCACCAGGGCATGGACACGGGCTACCAGTTCGGCGACCTGGAAGGGTTTGGTGAGATAGTCGTCGGCGCCAGCGTTCAGCCCCTCGATCTTCTCGTGCAGCTGGCCACGGGCGGTCAGCACCAGCACCGGGGTGTCTATCCCCTTGCTGCGCCACTCCTTCAGCACGCTCAGGCCGTCGCGGCCCGGCAGGCCCAGATCCAGAATGATGGCGTCATAGGGTTCGGTCTCGCCGAGGAAGCCGGCCTCGTTGCCATCGTGGCAGAGATCGGTGACGAAACCGGACAGACGCAGCTGTTCGGCCAGCTGGCCTGCCAGGGTCTTCTCATCTTCAACTATCAGAATTCGCATGAATTATTTTCCAAAGTGGGGGGCACTTCCGGCCGCTCAGGATGAGACGCGGCGAGTCGCGGCGCCGACGCCGCATCGCCTACCCTGTCCGGCGGCAGCTTTGCAAGACGGTCTCGGGGTCACTCTTCTTCCAATGGGGGGCGGGGCTCGAACAGGCGTTCCAGATGGTGGCCCTTGAGCCACACCATCTCCAGATTGTCGGCGCGGTAGCCCACCTTGATGACGCTGTTTTCGCTGTCGATGAGCCGAAGCTCATAGAGCCAGACGCCATTCTCCTCCCCCAGATCGACGCGCAGCACGCGCACCGGCAGGCGGGAGGCGACCTCCATCAGCTCATGAAAAGGTCTGATCCGCCCCTCGCTGACCGCCTGTTGCAGCAGGGCCTCGTTCGGCTGGGCCGCCTGCACCAGTGCCGGCAGCAACAGCCCAAGCAGGGACAGGGCTCTATTCATGGATGATTCATCTCCCAAAACCTAACATAATGCCGTTTATAGTGTGCCAGCCATGAATCCGGAATGAATATGATCCCACGCAGTATCCTGCTGATCCTTTGCCTCTTTTCCACCCTTGGCTGGGCGGCCCAGACGCGTCTCGACATGCCTGCCCTGGTCAAGCTGCTGCTGGCACAAGGGTACCACGACATTCGGGAAGTCGAGCTGGAAGGTGACACATTTGACGTCAGTACCCTGGACGCCAGGGAGCAGAAGGTGCGACTCAGCGTCGATGCCCACAGCGGCAAGATCACCCAACAGAAAGAGGCCGATTAGGCCTCTTTTGCTATGTGCGTCTGGATGGGGGGAGGGGATCACGCCTCCTCCAGTTTCTGGCGTTGCCGCAGCCTCTGGCGCTGGCGCCAAGGACGCAGCAACTTCTCGCGCCGTGGCACCAACAGGGCGCAGGCCAGCAGCAGATAGATGAGCGGCTCCTGCCAACCGCTCTTGACCGACCACCAGTAATGCACCGGTACCAGCAGGGCCACCGCATAGATCCAGTTGTGCAGCCGCTGCCAGCTCGGGCCCATGGCCCGCAGCAGGGCCGGGATCGAGGTGATGCTCAGGGCCAGCAGCAGCAGCAGCGCCACCGCCCCCACCATGATGTAGCTGCGCTTCACCAGCTCGCCGCCGATGAGCCTCCAGTCGAACTGCAGATCCAGCCCCAGCCACACCATGAAGTGCAATACTGCCCAGGCCGCACACCAGAGTCCGAGTGGCCGGCGCAGCTTGACGAGCTGCCCCTGCCGCCAGCGTTTGGCGAGCGGCGAGATCAGCAGGGTCAGCAGCAGCAGGTGCAGGGCGCCCTTGCCGAGGTAATGGGTCAGCCCCTGCACCGGATCCCCTCCCAGCAAGCCGGCCGGCACCGCATAGCCCAGCCAGAGCAAGAAGCCAAGGGACGCCAGATGCACCAGGGCCCGCAGCAGGCCGATGTGACGGCCGGTCAGTCTCGGTGTCAGTACCATTTGCGCAGATCCATGCCCTGATAGAGGGAGGCCACCTCGTCACCGTAGCCGTTGAACAGCAGGGTGGGCTGGCGCTTGGCGCCGAAGATGCTGCCCTCCCCGATGAAGCGTTCGCTGGCCTGGCTCCAGCGCGGGTGATCCACCTGCGGATTGACGTTGGCGTAGAAGCCATATTCGTTCGGTGCCAGCAGATTCCAGGTGGTGGGGGGCATCTCTTCCACCAAGCGGATGGAGACGATGCTCTTGATGCTCTTGAAGCCGTACTTCCAGGGTACCACCAGCCGGATCGGCGCCCCGTTCTGGGCGGGCAGCGTCTTGCCGTAGAGCCCCATCGCCAGGAAGGAGAGCGGGTGCATCGCCTCGTCCATCCGCAGCCCCTCCACATAGGGATAATCGATGCCGCCCCCCAGGCCGCTGGACGCCTGCCCCGGCAACTGCGCCGGATCATAGAGCGTCTCGAACGCCACGAACTTGGCGCGGCTGGTCGGCTCGGCGCGGCGGATTATCTCCGCAAGGGGAATGCCGCTCCAGGGCAGCACCATGGACCAGGCCTCCACGCAGCGCAGCCGGTAGATCCGCTCCTCCAGCTCGCGCTTGTTGATGAGATCCCACACGTCCAGGGTGAAGGGCTTGGCCACCTCCCCCTCCACCTTCAGCGTCCAGGGCTCGGGTTTGAGATAGTGAGCATTGCGGGCCGGATCCCCCTTGTCGGTCCCCAGCTCGTAGAAGTTGTTGTGGCTGGTCGCCTTCTCCAGCGGGGTCAGGGTCAGCCCCTCAGGCCGGGTCGCGGCCTTGTACTGGATGGCCTTGGTGGCGGCGGCCGGGGCCGGGGTCTCGCTGGAGAAGAGATCGAGCAGACTGGCCTTGACCGGGAAGGCCAGGCTGGCGGTGCCCAGCCCCAATCCCTTGAGGATGAGGCGGCGATCCTGATAGACGGCTTCCGGGGTGACATCCCGCTCGGTGGGGTGAAGAGGGTTCGAGTGCTTGATAAACATGAAAAACTCCCGGGGCTATGAGACGACATTCATTAGACCGGCCCCGGCGAGGTTTTATTTCACAGCTTTACATCATCTGATACAGAGGCAGTGCCTTGGCCATGGTACCGGCCAGAAACAGCACTATGAACACCAGCAGAGGAACGATCACGTTTGGCACCATCAGACTCACTCCATGAGCAGGACAGGGCCTCTAACTATGGTGCAGCCCCCAAGAAGCCACCAATGAATTTTTTTCGCGAGCGCAAGCGTATTCCCGAGTTGAAAAAGGTGACTCAGATCACACACAATCCGGCCCCTGCTTGCCGCCTCTCAGCCGAAGGGTAGGCTGCCTCCTTTTCCGGATTCAACCACTGAGAGTCATGCCATGAGCCCATTGATCGCCATCGCCATCACGACCGGAATCCTCTCCGCCGTCTGGGGCGGACTGGCCGCCGCCCTCGGCCTCATCTCCTGGGTCGGCTTCCTCGGTTGCACCAGCTACTTCGCCTCAAGCGGCGGCTACAAGGCGCTGCTGCAGACCCTGCTGTGCAATGCCAGCGGCATGCTGTGGGCACTGGTGCTGATCCACGGGGAGAGCTGGTGGGGGGCCGGCATGGCGGGCTATCTGATGACGGGGGTGGTGGCGACCCTGATGTGCGCCCAGGCCAAGCAGCAGTGGCTCGGCTACATTCCCGGCACCTTCGCCGGTTGCTGCGCCACCTTCGGGGCGGCCGGGGAGTGGCGCCTTATCTTGCCATCTCTGGTGATCGGCGCCCTTTTCGGCTATCTGATGAAGGCGAGCGGCCTCTGGCTCTCCCACAAAACCCAGAAGGCCCAGGCCACGAGCAGCGTGGTCGATCCGGCCTGATCCTGGCCCGACGCCTAGTGATCGGCGTTCCGCCCGGTTATCCGATGAAGGCGCGCGGCCTCTGGCTGTCACGCCACACCCAGGTCACATCTAACGTGGTCGATCCGGCCTGATCCTGGCCCGGTGCCTGGTGATCGGCGTTCCGCCCGGTTATCCGATGAAGGCGAGCGGGCTCTGGCTGTCACGCCGTACCCAGGCCACGACCCGCGTGGCCAAAGCGCCTGACGTTACCCCTTCGACTTGAAGTTCGCCGCCTCAATACCGTGTCGATTCAATAGCTTGTAGAAATCGGTACGGTTGCGGCCCGCCATATTGGCCGCCAGGGTCACGTTGCCCTCTGTGGTGCGCAGCAGGCGGATCAGGTACTCCTTCTCGAACTCGGCACGCGCCTCGTTGAACGAGGGGATGCCACCCACCCCGCCACTCAGGGCCGACTCGACCATGGCGGCCCCGATCACCGGGCTGCAGCAGAGGCTGGCGAGCTGTTCCACCACCCCATAGAGCTGGCGTACGTTGCCGGGCCAGGCCGCCGCCGCCAGCAGGGCCAGCGCCTCCGGCGAGAAGCCGAGCGCGGCGCAGCTGTCGTGGCGGCTGCGGTATTCATCCAGCGCCTGACGGGCCAGCAACGGGATGTCCTCGCTGCGGGCGCTGAGGGGCGGCAGGGTGATGTTGGCCACGTTGAGCCGGTAGAAGAGATCCTCCCGAAAGCGCCCCTCCTCCATCGCCGTGACCAGATCCTGGTGGCTTGAGCTGATGACCCGCACCTCGGGGGTGCCCTGGCCATACTCCGCCAGCACCTGTAGCAGCTTGGCCTGCAGTGACTCGGACAGGTTGCCAATCTCATCCAGGAACAGGGTCGCGCCCTTGGCCTGGGCGAACAGACCGGACTGACCATCTTCCCCGAACAGCTGCAGATCCAGCGCTGGCCAGGGCAGGGCCGCACAGTTGATGGCGTGCAGCGGCTTGTCGTGGCGGTTGCTGGCCTGGTGCAAGGCCTGGGTCATCACCCCCTTGCCGGAGCCGGAAGGGCCCAGGATCAACACAGGCACCTCCATGGTGGCGATGCTGCTCGCCTGGATCAGCAACTGCTCCATCTGCGGATTGCGGGTCTGGATAAGGGACTGCCACTCCCGCTGCTGCTTCGGTCGGGTCAGGCTGAGGGCATGCTCTATGGTGGCGAGCAGCTCATCCTTGTCGATGGGCTTGGTGAGAAAGCTGAACACCCCGGAGCGGGTCGCCTGAATGGCGTCGGGAATGGTGCCGTGGGCGGTCATGATGATGACCGGCATGCCGAGCCACTGGGACTGGATCCGCTCGAACAGCGCCAGTCCATCCATGCCCCCCATCCGCAAGTCGCTCAGCACCAGATCGGCGCGCTGCTGGCGCAGCCTGTCCAGCGCCCCTTCGGCGCTGTCGGCGGTATCCACCTCATAGCCCTGGCTGCGCAGCCGCATACTCATCAGCTTGAGCAGGCTGGCGTCGTCATCGACCAGCAGGATGCGGCTCATGGCTGGGTCCCGCCATTGAGTTTGCGCTGGTTCAGCTGCTCATCGATGGCGCTGAGCTGCTCGATCTGGCGACGCAGGCGCTGCACCTCCTGACTCTGATCGTCGCGGCGGCTGTCACGGGCCAGCAGCTCCTCGCCGAGGGCAATCCAGCTGCGCAGGAAGGCCTGGGCGTCCAGGCCGAGTTCGGGCAGCAGGGACTTGAGCTGATCCAGCCCGGCCCGGCGGCTCGCCACCGACTCGGAGGGATGGGTGTTGACCATGGCCAGGTTGACCCGGCTCTCGAGGTCGGTGGCACCGGTCAGGCGCTGGCGCTCCTGCACCCGTTGCTGAGGGTGGCTGGCCAGCAGCCAGTCCGAGTATTGCAGGCGGACCTGCATCTCTTTATTGGCAAATTCCATCCGCTTGGCGAGGGCCTGCTCCGACGGCGCCGTCAGACTGGACGACGGCAGCAGGGAACAACCCGAGAGCAGGCTCATCATCAATGCGGGAACAACAAATCGTTTCATTTTGAACTTCACTTCAGATCCAACCGGAAACAGACATCAGCCTGTTCATCTTCAATCAATTTAAGCTCTCCCCCCAGGCTCATCGCCGACTCGCGGGCGATGGAGAGGCCCATGCCAGACCCCTTCAGCAGTCCTTGCCGCACCGTGCTGCCCTGCTCGAACGGCTCGAAGATCCGCTCCTGCTCGGCCTGCGGGATGACGGGCCCTTCGTTGGCCACCTCCAGCCAGCCACCGCTGGCGTCTGCCCCCGCCCGGATCCAGATCTGGCCGCCCTTGGCGCCATAGCTGACCGCGTTGGAGAACAGGTTATCGAGGATGAGTCGCAGGCGATAGGGTTCGGCCTGCAGGCTGATGGGCTCGGCCGGCAAGTGTACACTGATTTGTTTGGATTCCAGTGCCAACCGGTATTCTGTCAACAGTTCATTCAGCAAGGGGGTCAACGGCACCGGCGTCAGGCTGAAGACCTCCTGCTGGCTGAGGCGGTTGAAGTCGAGCAGCCGCTCGATCAGGGTCTGCAGCCGGCGGCTGTTCTCCTCCAGCATCTGGCAGATCTCCTGCTGATCCGGGTTGAGCGGACCCACCAGCTGTTCTGACAGCAGATCCGCCCCCTCCCGCAGCACCGCGAGCGGCGTCTTCAGCTCGTGGGAGACGTGGCGCAGGAACTGATACTTCTGTTGCTCCAGCTCTTTAAGCCTATCGTGCAACCAGCCGATCCGCTCCCCCAGCAGCACCAGTTCGGCCGGGCCGTCGACCGGGCGCTTGTCCGGCTCCACGCCGGCCCCCAGGCTCAGGATCCGCGACTCAATCTGACGTACCGGGTGGATGATCAGATAGGTAAACAGCAGCACCAGCAGCAGACTCAGCACGGCCACGAAGCCGCTGGCCCACCAGATCTCGGTCCTCAGATCGGCGATGGCGGTTCGCATGCGCACCACGTGTTCATCGACCTGGCTGCGGGTGATCACCTCCAGTTGCTGGCTGAGCTGGTTGAATTGATCGAACTTGGGGCTGGTCGCATCGCTCTTCGCCTTGCGCAAGTCCTGCAAGTCATCCAGCCAGGCCAGCGAGGTCTCGAGGCCGGCATAGGCGGCCACATCCGGGATGGATTGCTGATGGGTGGCGAGCAGCTCGCGGTAGTTCGCCAGCTGCTGCTGGTAGCTGGCGAGGATGCGATCATCCCCCAGCACCGCGTAACGCCGCAGGGTGCGCTCCAGATCGACGGCCTGGGTCGTGAGCAGGGTCGCCCGGCGGGTATCGCGCACCGCCCGCTCCAGCTCGTCACTGGTCAGCTGACTCAGGTGAGATAAGGCCTGGCTGTCGTGCCAGATCATGCCCCCCAGGGGCATCAGGACCAGGACGAAGCCCATCAATACCACCTGTAGCAGGGAACGGGGGCGTACCTTGGTCATCTTGTGCTGTCTCGACTCTTCATGGGGGGCCCAGCATATCCGCACTGCATCAAAAAGCAAAACCGGCCGAGTGGCCGGTTTGATGCAATGCGGGGACGGCGCTCACGCCAGTCCGACGGATGCCACACAGATGATCAGGATCACTGCCAGGGCCCCGGAGGCGGTCAACAGCGCCCATTTCAGCTCAACACTCATGCAAACCTCCTTTCTGCCAATCAGAGTTGGATCACAACAGATAAAACTATGTTAATTCATAGTAAATCTGATAACCGTGAGCTGCGTATATATTTCAGACGAGACCAACCAAAGGAATGGCAAGCATGTTCTACCTGTGCAGTATTGGCTCAAATCTTGACCCCGCCCATCACGTCAGCCTGGCCGTGGGGGAGCTGCTGGCGCGCTTCGGTCACCTGCGCCTGAGTTCGGTGATCCAGACCAAGCCGGTGGGCATGCGCTCGCGCCACGACTTCCTCAACTGTCTGTTCATCGTCGAGAGCGAGCTGTCGCCGCCCCAACTGAAGGCCGAATTCGTCAGCATGGAGCTGGCCCACGGCCGGGATCGCAGCAATCCCCACTGCAAGGTGACGGACCGACCGCTGGATATCGACATCCTGGCCAGCGGCCCGGTGGCGGACTTCGCCGGCAGCCAGGTGGATGCCTACCTTTGCGAGTTGCTGGCCGAGTGCCATGGCGGCGGTCAGGTGCAGGATCCCAAGGTGGTGCTGCGCCTGCACAGCAGCAAGGTGTTTGTGGAGCAGCGCTTTGGTCAGGCCCCCGTCGATCTCTGGCAACCAGAGCGTGAGCAGGGCCAGGTCATCGTCCACCCGGACGCCGATCCCCGCCATGTCGCCACCCGTCATCACTAGCCTGAGCGCCTAGATGACGGCCAGGGCCCGGCCACCGTCCACTCTGATACTGGCCCCCGTCATATAGTCATTGGTCATCAGCAGTGTGACCGCCTGCCAGATGGGCTCAAGGCCCCCCTCCCTGGCCAGCGGCGTCCTGGACAGCACCTGCTGGCGCCAGGCGTCGCCGTGTTCATCGAGAAACATTATGGGGCCCGGCTCTATGGTGTTGACCCGCACGGCCGGGGCCAGCTCGCGGGCAAAGCTCATGGCGAGCGAATGAGCCCCCGCCTTGGTGGCCACATAGGCGGCAAACTGCGGCGCAGGGGCATGAATATAGATATCGGTGATGTGGATGATGCTGGCGTTGTCATGGCGGGCCAGCCGGGGCGCCAGCGCGCGGTTGAGCTGGAATGGCGCCGCCATGTGCACCCGGTAGAACAGCTCGAACTGGGCGAGCTGCGCCGCCGGCTCGCTGGCCTCTGGTTCAAACGCCGAGGCATTGTGGATGATCAGCGCCAGATCGTCATGGGCGCTGATCGCCCCGATCATCCGCTCGACCTCCGCTGCCTGCGCAAAGTCCGCCTGCACCAACTCCACCCCCAAGGCCCGCAGATGGGCCAGCTCGGGGCGCTCGCTGCGATAACTGCCCGTCACCTGCCAACCCGCAGCCACCAGTTGCTCGCACAGGTAGAAACCCAGTCGGCGGCCACAGCCCGTCACCAATGCACGCATAGCCTCTCCTTGTGTCATTAACCATCCTGGCCAACCTTTCTCGGGCAAGATGATGCTGCTGTCATTTGCCTATCAATGCCCGAGGCAGAACCCATTGGCCGCGTCGTCGGGGGCAAGGGCATAGTGGCCTCATTGAATCTTATGGAGCCACCATCATGCTACAAGTTCGCGATCATATGCAGCGCCTGACCCACTCACTCAGCCCCCAACTCGGCCTGGCCGAGGCGCTGGACCGCTTGCACCAGGCCGGATTGAGCGGGCTGCCGGTGCTCGACGAGCGCCAGCAGCTGATCGGTTTTCTCTCCGAGCAGGACTGCATTCCCAGCCTGCTCACCGGCAGCTATCACTGTGACAGCCGCACCCGGGTGGAGGATCTGATGAGCCACACGCCGCTCTCGGTCGCACCGGATGACAGCATCCTGGATCTCGCGCGCCAGATGACGGGCTCCAAGCCCAAGATCTACCCCGTGTTGCAGCAAGGCAAGGTGATCGGCATCATCAGCCGCCCACTGGTGCTGCAGGCACTCAACCGGCAGATGAAGAGCTGTCAGGCCACCTAGAGCTGATAGCGCCCCCTGTCACCGATATCGAAGTGCAGGGGCATCCGCCACTTGGCCAGGCTGAGCAGACAGAGCAGCAGGCCGCACGTCAGGGCCACCAGGGCGGCGGCCCAGTCGAGCCGGATCCACTCCAGCAGCCATAGCAGCGGCAGCAACAGGGGCACCGCCTTGATGCCGGGGATGGCGAAGCAGAACTGCTCCTTGAACGCCAAGCCGGAGAGCGTTGCCAGCCCGGCCCCCAGCACCAGCGCATCAGGTGCGCCGCAGGCCGCCAGCATCAACCCGCCCCAGCCCAATCCCTGCAGCAGGAAACGGACTCGCTTGTCATAGATGTGCAGGCAGAACCCGCACAGGCCGCTCGCCACCACCAGCGCCGTCAGCCAGAGGCGTTGAGGTAAAAAATCCTGCCCGATCAGCAGGCTCCCCCCTCGACACAACAGCAGCAAAGCTGCCAGACTCAAGCCGAGACGATAGAGACAGACCGAACATTTGTCGATCAGGTCCAGTTCACTTTCTACTTCAGGATTTGCCATCCGGGGTCGCCTCTGTTGCCTATCTGCCGGCCAATATACCCAAATGCAGGTGAACCCGCCCCATGCGTAGGAGATGTGATTTGCGCAGCTTGCTTCTGCTCTGCCTGTTGCTGCCCTGTTGGCTGTCGGCCAAGGAGCTGGTCATCGGCGGCACCCTGGAAGCACCGCTGAAGTCGCTGGATGCCGCCGCCAGGCCCTATGGCCTGGATGTGGATCTGGTGACCGCCATCTTCGGCGCCCTCAAGGTGCCCATCAGGATAGAGCTGACCGATTCGGGGGCCAGGCTCACCCGCAACGCCAAGATGGGTGAGTATGATCTGTTGATGAGCCTCTCCCACAAACCGGAGCGGGAGAGCTATCTGATCTACCCCAAACAGGCCCATATCCGCCACAGCTGGCACTTCTTCGCGCGCAAGGCCGACCTGGACAAGATCCACTACGAGACCCTGGCAGACCTCAAGCCCTGGCGCATCGGCATCACCAAGGATTACGCCTACACCCCTGAGCTGAGCGCCGCCGAGCAGGATCCCGACTACCACTTCCAGCAGATCCCCCTCAACCAGTTGCAGCTGCGCAAGCTGGTCGCCGGCCGCATCGATCTGGTGCCCATGTCACTGGTGACCGCCTTCGGCCAGATCAGGAAGGAGCACCTGGAAGACAAACTCGGCTACCTGCCGAAGCCGCTCAAGACCAACCCCTACTACCATGTCTGGTGCAAGGCCCGCGCCGATGAGCAGACCCCGGCCCTGATGGCGGCCTACGACGCCGAACTGCTGCGCATGAAGCAGGACGGTCGCCTCAAGGCCCTCTACGACAGATACGGCATCCCCTATCTCGAACCCTGATCCTCGGCCACAGAGGTGATCAGGGTTTAACATCCCGCAGGATAGGGTTCTGCAACGAGATCAGGGTCTCGGTGGACTGGATCTCGTCTATGGTCTGGATCTTGTGGATCAGCACCGTCTGCAGCTCGTCGATGGAGCGGGTCATCACCTTCATGAAGATGCTGTAGTGGCCCGTGGTGTAATAGGCCTCCACCACCTCGTCCAGCGCCTGCAGCTTGGCCAGCGCCGAGGGGTAATCTTTCGCACTCTTGAGATTGATGCCGATGAAGCAGCAGACGTCGTAGCCCAGCTTCTTCGCATTCACCTGCACCCTGGTGCCCTCGATGATCCCCGCCTGCTTCATCTTCTCCACCCGCACATGGATGGTGCCCGGGCTGACCAGCAGCTGTTTGGCCAGCTCGGCATAAGGAATGCGCGCATTGTCCATCAGGGCGGTGAGGATGGCCTGATCGAGATTATCGATCCGATAATTTTCTGGCACTTTTTTGCACTCCCGTTAACGATATCTCAGTAATACCCCGAACATTTTGAACAAAAAAATACGTAAAGCCTATTTCTATTGTCGAATATTGAATTTAGTACGCCATCTGTTGAAGAATCGCTACATCCAACGGGTTTGAAACAGGTATTTCCCATGAAACAGCACTACATTCGCAGCCAACAACAGATCAGCTTCGTCAAAGAGATGTTCTCCCGCCAGCTCGCCCAGCAGCTCGGTCTGATGGAGGTGCAAGCCCCCATACTGAGCCGGGTCGGTGATGGCACTCAGGACAACCTCTCCGGCTGTGAGCATGCGGTGCAGGTCAAGGTGAAGACCCTGCCGGAGCACAGCTACGAGGTGGTGCACTCCCTGGCCAAATGGAAGCGCCAGACCCTTGGCCGCTTCGGCTTCGGCCCGGGTGAAGGCATCTACACCCACATGAAGGCGCTGCGCCCGGACGAAGACAGGCTCACCCCCATCCACTCCGTCTATGTGGATCAGTGGGACTGGGAGAAGGTGATGCCGAGCGAGCGCCGGGATCTGGCCTACCTGCAGGAGACGGTGCGCGGCATCTGGGCCGCCATCAAGGCCACCGAGCGCGCCGTCTGTGCAGAGCACGAGCTGACCCCCTTCCTGCCGAGCGAGATCCAGTTCCTGCACAGCGAAGAGCTGCTGAGCCGTTACCCGGATCTGGATGCCAAGGGCCGTGAGCGCGCCATCGCCAAGGAGCTGGGGGCCGTGTTCCTCATCGGCATCGGCGGCGCCCTGTCCCACGGCGAGCGCCACGACGTGCGTGCCCCGGACTACGACGACTGGAGCAGCGAGAACGATCTCGGCCAGGGTCTGGCGGGGCTGAACGGCGACATCCTGGTGTGGAACCCGGTGCTGGAAGACAGCTTCGAGATCTCCTCCATGGGGATCCGGGTCGATGCCGAGGCGCTGCGTCGCCAGCTCGCCACCACAGGGGATGAGGATCGCCTGCAGTACGACTGGCACCAGGCACTGCTGGCAGGAGAGATGCCGCAGACCATAGGGGGCGGCATAGGCCAATCCCGTCTGGCCATGTTGCTGCTGCAAAAGGAGCACATAGGTCAGGTCCAGGTCGGCGTCTGGTCGGCCGAGATGAAGGCCGCTGTACCGGGCATGTTGTAAGCAGATTGATACCTTGCACCTGGCTGGAGGCTGCTCAGGCAGCAGATCGGTCGGGTGCAACGCGAAGTGTGGCCACCCGGGATGGAGAGCGCATCCCGGGCAGGCTGTAAGGAGGGTGACCGCGGTTTGCGGTTCTCTTCGAAACCGGGGCTTGCCCCTGCGGCCCGCTCAACCCACGTCAGGTCGCATCGAATACATTCCTCTCGGCAATCCTCGGATTGCCGCTTTTTTTATGGCCGGAACACATGTTCAAAGCCCGCCCCGATCTGGGTCTGCCCCGGCAGCCCGGCCTTCCGCTTGCCGGTGCAGTGGCAGGCGAACAGACTGTCCACCCCTTCCCGTTGCAGATAGAGTCCCAGCGCCTCCGCCCGCCGCGGACCGGAAAACTTGAGGTGCAGGCCGCCGATGACGGCCTGGATCCGCTCGTCACCGCACACTTCCTTGGCCCGCTGCACTATGTTCTCGACCCCGGCATGACCGCAGCCGATGAAGATGATAAGGCCCTGCTCACCCTTGTAGGCCAGCGCCGAGTCATCGCTGATGAGATCCTTCTCCACTCGGCCGCCACGCAGCATATAGCCGAGCAGGGAGGGGGCGGCCCGATCGCGCCGCAGTATGGAGCCCAGGAATACCAGCCGCTCGGATAGCCAGACCGGCTCGGCCGAGCAGTGGGGGATCAGTCCCCTGGCCGCCAGTTGCGGCGGATCCAGCTCGCCCGAGAGGCGGTAGAGGTTGTAGCGCCGGGACAGCAGCGGCAGGAAGTAGCCGCGCTCATTGAACACATCCGGGCAGGCGATCAGCGGGATGGGATCGGGGTAAACAGGCAGGGAGCCGATGCCACCCACATGGTCGTAATGACCGTGGGACAGCACGACGTGGGTGAGGGAGCCGAGATCCATGCCCATCACCTCGGCGTTATGGCGCAAGGCCCGCCCTCTGCCGCTATCGAACAGCACCTTGAGGCCATCGCACTCCAGCACCATCGACAGCCCTCGCTCCGGCAGACAACCTGGGCTGTGCACCTCGTCATCCACCAACACCGAAAACTTCAGCATGCTATCTCCTTGAAAGCAAAACGCAGGCACGAAGCCTGCGTCTTGATCGATAACCCCATCACTGGGTCATGGTGAGGCCGCTGCTGTCAGCCCCCAGCAGCAATTTCTTGCCGGGGATGACCCGACCGCTGAGCAGCGCCTGGGCCAGCGGGTTCTCCACCTTCTGCTGGATCGCCCGCTTGAGGGGACGCGCCCCGTAGACGGGATCGAAACCGGCATGCACCAGCTTGGTCAGCAGCTCCTCGCTCACCTCCACTTCGAAGCCCTGGGACTCCAGACGGCCCATCAGGCTCTTGAGCTGAATGCGGGCGATGGACTTGATGTGATCCTCGCCGAGCGGGTGGAACACCACAGTCTCGTCGATCCGGTTGATGAACTCCGGTCGGAAGCTGCGGGTCAGCAGCTCCATCAACAGGGCCTTCATCTCCTCATAGTCCTTCTCGGCATAGTGCTCCTGGATCAGATCCGAGCCGAGGTTGGAGGTCATGATCACCACCGTATTGCGGAAATCGACGGTACGGCCCTGACCATCGGTCAGACGACCATCGTCCAGCACCTGCAGCAGGATGTTGAACACATCCGGGTGCGCCTTCTCCACCTCGTCCAGCAGGATCACCGAGTAGGGGCGACGGCGTACCGCCTCGGTCAGGTAACCCCCCTCCTCGTAGCCCACATAGCCGGGAGGCGCCCCCACCAGCCGCGCCACGCTGTGCTTCTCCATGAACTCGGACATGTCGATGCGCACCATGGCGTCCTGGGTATCGAACAGGAACTCGGCCAGCGCCTTGCACAGCTCGGTCTTGCCCACCCCGGTCGGGCCGAGGAACAGGAAGGAGCCGATGGGGCGGTTCGGATCGGACAGCCCGGCCCGGGAGCGGCGAATGGCGTTGGAGACGGCTTCCACCGCCTCTTCCTGGCCGATCACCCGGCTGTGCAACTGATCTTCCATCCGCAGCAGCTTGTCCCGCTCCCCTTCCAGCATCCGCGCCACCGGGATGCCGGTCCAGCGCGCCAGTACATCAGCGATCTCCACGTCGGTGACCCGGTTGCGCAGCAGGCTGGTCTCCTGCATCTCGGCCTGGGTGGCGAGATCGAGCTGCTTCTCCAGCTCGGGGATGCGGCCGTACTGCAGCTCGGACATGCGGGCCAGATCCCCCGCGCGGCGTGCCACCTCGAGATCCTGACGGGCCTGCTCCAGCGCGGCCTTGATGTGCTGGGTACCGGCCAGCGCCGCCTTCTCGGCCTTCCACACTTCTTCCAGCTCGTTGTATTCACGCTCCTTCTCACTCAGCTCCTGATTGAGCAGATCGAGCCGCTTGCGGCTGGCGTCGTCATCCTCTTTCAGCAGCGCCTGCTGCTCCAGTTTGAGCTGGATGATGCGCCGCTCCAGCCGATCCAGGGATTCCGGCTTGGAGTCGATCTGCAGCCGGATGCTGGCCGCCGCCTCGTCGATCAGGTCGATGGCCTTGTCCGGCAGCTGGCGATCGGCGATGTAGCGGTGCGATAGCTGGGCCGCCGCGACTATGGCCGGATCCGTGATCTGCACGTGGTGGTGCAGCTCATAACGTTCCTTCAGGCCACGCAGTATAGCGATGGTGTCCTCCACCGAGGGCTCCTCCACCAGCACCTTCTGGAAGCGGCGCTCCAGGGCGGCATCTTTTTCCACGTACTGGCGATATTCATCCAGGGTGGTGGCACCGACGCAGTGCAGCTCACCGCGCGCCAGGGCCGGTTTGAGCATGTTACCCGCGTCCATGGCTCCCTCGCCCTTGCCGGCGCCGACCATGGTGTGCAGCTCGTCGACGAAGAGGATGACGTTGCCCTCCTCCTTGGCGAGATCGCTGAGCACGGCTTTCAGCCGCTCCTCGAACTCGCCGCGATACTTGGCACCGGCCACCAGGGCCCCCATGTCCAGGGAGAGCACCCGCTTGTTCTTGAGCCCTTCCGGCACCTCGCCGTTGATGATGCGCTGGGCCAGCCCCTCGACGATGGCGGTCTTGCCGACACCGGGGGCCCCAATCAGCACGGGGTTGTTCTTGGTACGGCGCTGCAGCACCTGGATGGTGCGGCGGATCTCTTCATCCCGCCCGATGACGGGATCGAGCTTGCCGAGTTCGGCCCGCTCGGTGAGATCGACGGTGTACTTCTCCAGCGCCTGACGGTTCTCCTCGGCGTTGGCGTCATCGATCTTCTTGCCGCCACGGACCTTGTCGATGGCCTGCTCGAGTTTCTCCTTGGTCAGGCCCTGGGCGCGCAGCAGCTCCCCCAGGTTGCCCTTCTCGTCGAGGGCCGCCAGCACGAAAAGTTCGGACGAGATGAACTGATCCTTGCGCTGCTGGGCCAGCTTGTCGCAGACGTTGAGCAGCCGGCCCAGGCCATTGGAGAGCTGCACGTCCCCCTCGACGCCGCTCACTCTGGGCAGGCGGTCGAGCTCCTCGCCGAGGCGCGAGCGCAGGGCATTGATGTCCATCCCGCACAGGGTCAAGAGCGGACGAATAGAACCGCCATCCTGGTTGACCAGGGCGGTCATCAGGTGCGCGGGTTCGATAAATTGATGATCACGACCCAGTGCGAGTGACTGGGCATCGGAGATAGCTACTTGGAATTTACTGGTCAGGCGATCGAGGCGCATTGCACTCCCCCCTTTGAAACAGACGCCGCCCTGGGCGGCAACAACAGAACTTTCTGACAAGGAAGATGAGGTCAAGGGCCGCGATTTCAAGGGGAAGGGCTGTTTATTTTTCCCTCAACATGGGGATCAGAGGGAGCCGCCCCTACCCGGCAAGGGCGGCACGGCTCACTCAGCCCGCCGGCGCGGGGCGGCCATCAGATCGATCCGGCCATCACGGCAGAAACAGGCATCGAGGACGCCCCGATTCAGTCCGCTAGCCAGATGATCGAGGCCATGCGGCCGGTCTGGCCGTCGCGGCGATAGGAGTAGAACCGCTCGCCGTCGCTGAAGGTGCAGTGCTCACCGCCATAGACGGCGCTCACCCCGGCGCGGGCCAGCCGCAGCCGGGCCAGCTGGTAGATGTCCGCCAGCCACTTGCCCTCGTTGGCAGAGGGCACGAAGGCGGCGGCCGCCTCGGCCTGCTCGGCCAGGAAGGCGTCGCGCACCTCGCCCCCCACCTCGAACGCCCGGGGGCCTATGGCCGGCCCAAGCCAGGCGAGAATATCGGCTGGATCGCAACCCATGGCCGCGATGCTGGCCTCCAGCGCGCCACCCTGCAGCCCGCGCCAGCCGGCGTGAGCGGCGGCCACCCGGGTGCCTGCCCGGTCGCAGAGCAACACCGGCAGACAGTCGGCAGTCATCACTATGCAGGCCAGGCCGGCCTCGTGGGCGCAGGCCGCATCGGCCTGCGGCGTGGCGCCGATCGCGTTGCTGACCGGGTGGACTAGGGTGCCGTGTACCTGATCGAGCCAGTTGAGCCGACCCGGGATCCCGGCCGCCTGCTGCAAGGCGGCGCGGTTGGCCTCGACCCTGGCCGCCTCGTCGCCCACATGGGCCCCCAGGTTCAGGCCGCGAAAGACCCCCTCGCTGACACCGCCATCCCGGGTGGTCGACAACGCCCGCACTGAGGCCGGGGCCGGCCAGTCAGGTACGATCCACTTCATCTTCTCTCCTTCATTTTCAACAAATAAAAAAGGGGCTCCTTATCTGTCATCAGCTAAGGAGCCCCGTTTGGCCTGCTATCCGGGCCTGGTTACGGCAGAAGCCGACGCAGGCCTCGATCGATCAGCCCCAGACCAGATCGTCCGGGTTGGCCAGGGTATCGGCACGCAACACTTCCATCAGATCCAGCATGTCTTGCGGCGTGGCAGAGTGCCACTCCATGACTTCGCCGGTGATGGGGTGCGCCAGCTTCAGCATGGTGGCATGCAGCGCCTGGCGGTGGAAGCCGCGCAGCGCCTGGGTCAGCTCCGGAGTCGCGTTGCGCAGCAGGCGCATACGGCCACCGTAGGCGGGATCCCCCACCAGTGGGTGCTTGATATGAGCCATGTGCACGCGGATCTGGTGGGTACGCCCCGTCTCCAACCGCAGACGCAGTCGGGTGTGGCCACGGAACTTCTCGTGTACCCGGAAGTGGGTCACGGAAGGACGGCCATTGGGCACCACAGCCATGTGGGTACGCTGGGTCGGGTGACGGCCGATGGGGGCGTCCACGGTGCCGCCTGCGGTCATGTGACCGATGGCGATGGCTTCATACTCACGGGTGATCTGGCGCGCCTGCAGCGCCTCCACCAGATGGGTCTGGGCCGGTACCGTCTTGGCGACCACCATCAGACCGGTGGTGTCCTTATCCAGACGGTGCACTATGCCGGCACGGGGTACCTCGGCAATGCCGGGGTAGCGGTGCAGCAGGGCGTTGAGGATGGTGCCATCCGGTGTGCCGGCGCCCGGGTGAACCACCAGGCCGGCCGGCTTGTCGATCACCAGGATGTGTTCATCTTCATAGATGATGTTGAGTTCGATATCCTGAGCATCCCAACGGGTGTCATCTTCCAACTCGACATCTACATGTACCTGTTGCCCTGCCAGCACTTTCTCGCGCGGGGTGTTGGCAACCTGACCGTCCAGGGTCACTCTGTCCTGTAAAATCCACTCCTTGATGCGGGTTCTGGAGTAGTCTGGAAACAATTCAGCCAGGGCCTGGTCGAGTCGCTGCCCGAATTGGTGATCCTGAAATTCGCCTGTCAGTTCAATATGCTGGCTCATGTATGGTCTCTTGAGCGGGGGTATCAATTCGAAATAATCCGGGTATTCTAGCTTTTCTTTTAGCCAAGCATAACGGATACTTTGCCAATTTCGTGGAAATGGACCGGATGTTGTTGATGGGAAAGAAGTCTCACCTGCTGATGTCGCTCGCCTTGATCGCTACCCTGATCACTGGCTGTTCCAGCACCAAACCCAAGGTTCCCGACGAACCGCCGGAAGTCCTGTACCAACAGGCTCGCCTCAAGCTGGATACAGGTAACTACCTGAATGCCATCGAGTTACTGGAAGCATTGGACTCACGCTACCCCTTCGGTGCCTACTCCAGTCAGGTTCAGCTTGACCTGATCTACGCCTACTACAAACAGGATGATACCGCCCAGGCCATCGCCAATATCGACCGGTTCATCCGCCTCAATCCTGCCCACAAGAACATAGATTATGTGTTCTACATGCGTGGCCTGACCAACATGGCGGCGGATTACAACTTCTTCCAGGACTTCCTGGGGATAGATCGGGACGACAAGGACCCCTCCTACGCCCGTCAGGCCTTCCAGGACTTCAAGACACTGCTGCAGAACTACCCCAACAGCAGCTTCGCCGCCGATGCCCGTGCCCGCATGATAGGCCTGAAGACCCGTCTCGCCCGCTACGATCTGGGGGTGGCCGAGTATTACGTGAAGCGTGATGCGCTGATCGCCGCCGCCAACCGCGCCAAGATGGTAGTCGAGACCTATCCCGACACCGTCGAGACCGAGAAGGCACTGGAGATCATGGTCAACGCCTACGATACCCTGAAGATGCCGACCCTGGCCCAGCACGCCCGCGAGGTGCTGGCCAAGAACTACCCGGACAATCGCCTCGGCCGCGGCTGAGTGAGACCGGAACAAAAAACCGATGCCTAGGCATCGGTTTTTTTATGGGCGCGATCCGGGCGTGACCAGTGCTGCGTCCGGATGCCTGCTCTACTTGGCGACATTGCCCGCTACGTTGAGCACATCCCAGGTGCGGGAGAAGGGCGGCGCGTAGGCGAAGTCCAGCATGCCGAGCTGCTCGGTGGTGACCCCCATGGTGATGGCCACCACCAGCGCGTCGATGCGGTGCACGGCCCCTTTGCGCCCCAGGATCTGGCCCCCCAGCAGGCGCTTGCTGCCCGCCTCATACACCAGCTTGACGTGGATGTCGGACTGACCCGGGCAGTAGTTGGTGTGGCACTTGTCCTTGATCAGCACGGTGCGATAGTCGATGCCCAGCGCCTGCGCCTCCCGCTCGGACAGGCCGGTACGGCCCGCCTCCAGCCCCAGCACCTTGAGCGCCGCAGAGCCTAACGTGCCTGGGAATTCCTGGCCGGCACCGGCCAGGTTCTCACCCACCATGCGCCCCAGCTTGTTGGCGATGGTGGCGAGCGGCACATAGACCTGTTGCTGCTTCACGCTGTGCCAGACGCTGGCACAGTCCCCCGCCGACCAGACGTTGGGCAGCGAGCTACGGCCCTGCCGATCCACCTCGATGGCGCCGTTGGCCAGTCGTTTGATGCCGGTATCGGCCAGAAACTCGGTGTTGGGCCTGACCCCGGTGCAGACCACCACTATATCGGCCTCGTAGCAGCCCTGGTCGGTGCGCACGCCACTGACCCTGCCCTCCCCCAGCAGCGCCTCCACCCGCTCTCCCAGGTGCAGAGAGACGCCCTGTTCGCGTAGCTCGGTCTCGATGTGCAGAGTGATCTCTGAATCGAAGGCATCGGGGATGACCCGCTCCGCCAACTCGATGAGGCGCACCTCCTTGCCCTGATGCACCAATGCCTCCACCACCTCCAGCCCGATGAAGCCGGAGCCGATGACGACGGCCTTGCGCTTGCTGCCATCCTGCACCACGGCCTTGAGCGCCAGGCCATCGGCCAGACGGCGCAGACCGAACACCCCCTCCTGCTGCAGGCCGGGGATCGGCGGCATCTGCTCGCGGGCGCCGGTGGCGATCATCAGGCGATCGTAATGGTCGCTGAAGCTGTCGCCGTTGTGCTCGACCCTCAGGGTCTGGTTCTTGGCATCCAGCGCCAGCACCCGGTGACCGGTCTTGACCTCGATCCCCTTGGCGGCGAACTGCGCCGGGGTGAACTCGGCCATGTAACCGGGCTCCTGGAAGTCGTCGCCGACGAAGTAGGGCAGCCCGCAGGCCCCGAAGGAGATCACCTCGGAGGCCTCATACACCACAATCTCGGCATCCTTGGCCAGACGGCGGGCCTTGGCGGCCGCACTCATGCCGGCGGCTTCGCCACCTATGATCACAATACGCATTGCTTGACTCCTGTTACGACAGGGGAGGCATCGCCTCCCCTGATTGATCTATTAGCTGGGAACGGGCCCCCGTGGATGGGTCAGACCGCAGACTCTTCGCCGTCCAGGCTGACCTCGGCATCGCTGTTGAAGACCGCCATGTCGGTCTGCCCCATCAGGCGGCCGGTGATGGTGCCCGCAGTGATGGAGCCGGAGACGTTGAGGGCGGTGCGGCCCATGTCGATGAGCGGCTCGATGGAGATGAGCAGGCCCGCCAGCGCCACCGGGAAGTCCAGTGCCGACAGCACGATCAGCGCCGCGAAGGTGGCGCCGCCACCGACCCCGGCCACCCCGAACGAGCTGACGGTGATGATGGCGATCAGCGTCATGATGAAGCCGGGATCCATCGGGTTGACGCCGACGGTCGGGGCTATCATCACCGCCAGCATGGCCGGGTAGATGCCGGCGCAGCCGTTCTGGCCTATGGTGGCGCCGAAGGAGGCGGCGAAGTTCGCGATCCCTTCAGGCACGCCGAGCGCCTTGGTCTGGGTCTGCACGTTCATCGGGATCGAGCCCGCGCTGGTGCGCGAGGTGAAGGCGAACGCCAGCACCGGCATGATCTTCTTCAGGAAGCGGGCCGGGTTGATGCCCACCAGGCTCACCAGCAGCAGGTGCACGCCAAACATGATGGCGATGGCGCCGTAGGAGGCCAGCACGAAGTTCAGCAGGTTGATGATGTCGGCGTAGTTGGAGCCGGAGACCACCTTGGCCATCAGCGCCAGCACGCCATAGGGGGTGAGGCGCAGCACCAGGGTCACCATCCGCATCACTATGGCGTGGGCCACCAGCATGAAGCGTTCGAAGCTCGCGAAGATCTCCGGTTTCTTGCGGGCGATGCCGGTGGCGGACAGGCCGATGAAGATGGAGAAGATCACCACGGCTATGGTGGAGGTCTTGCGCGCCCCCGTCATGTCGAGGAAGGGGTTGGCCGGGATGAACTCCAGCACCATCTTGGCGAAGGACATGCTCTCGACACTGCCGAGGCTGGTCTGCAGGGCCGCGCCACGGGCGGTCTCGGCGGCGCCGGCGACCAGCCCCTCGGCGGTCAGGCCGAACAGGTTGGACATCAGTATGCCCGCCCCGGCGGCGATCATGGTGGTGAAGATCAGCACCCCTATGGTCAGGGCGCTGATCTTGCCGAGCGAGCTGCCGCCGCTCAGCTTGAGGATGGCGCCTATGATGGAGACCATGATGAGCGGCACTATGATCATCTGCAGCAGCTTCACGTAGCCGCTGCCGACGATGTCCAGATAGTCATTGGTCTGCACCAGTACCTCGGAGCCGACCCCGTGCAGCAGTTGCAGCGCTCCGCCGAACAAGATGCCCAACCCCAGCCCCGAGAAGACCCGGCGGGTGAAGCTGACATGGGTCTGCTGCAACCGGTAGAGAAACAGCAACAACATGACCAGGATGGCCAGATTACCGATAACGCTAAGTGTCATGATATTCCCCAAAAAATAAACGGGCGAGGCCCGAGATTGACGGACGGGCGCCTCGTGCGCCTCGCCCTGAAACTGACCGCATCGTGGCGGTCCGTCCCCCGGTATGCCGGGGTGACGTCAATGCATGCAAACACCGAGGGTGGCCTGCGCCACCCTCGTCATCAGTTCCCCTTGCCCTGCTGTTTGGCCCGCATGATGTTGATGATCTCGATGTCGGTGTCCAGCATCCCCCGCTTGGAGAGGCGCCCCAGATTGGCGATGGTCTGATCCACGTCATCGGAGACTATGCCCTCGCTCTGGGGCACGTGCAGGTTGTTGATCGCCATCAGCGACGACTTGACCGCCGCCGAGGTGGAGGTCGACACCTTCATGGAGCAGGCGCTGCCCGCACCGTCGCAGATGATACCGGAAACATCGCCGATCATGTTGTTGATGCAGTGACTGATCTGCTCGAACTGACCCCCCAGCAGCCAGGTGATGGCGGCCCCCGAGCCCATGGCGGCGGTGCTGGCGGCGCACAGGGCCGACAGCTTGTTCTGGTACATCTTGATGTAGATGGCGACCAGATGGCTCATCACCAGCGCCCGGGTCAGCTGCTCCTCGTCGGCCTTGAGGAAGCGGGCGGCGGCCACCACCGGCATGGTGGCAGCGATGCCCTGGTTGCCCGAGCCCGAGTTGGACATGGCGGGCAGCATGGCGCCGTCCATGCGCGCATCCGACGCGGCCGACGACAGGCGCATGGCCAGCGTCATCAGATCGTCGGACAGCAGCTTGCGCTCCACCTGTTCGGTCAGGATCTTGCCGATGCTCAGGCCATAGCCCTGCAGCCCCTCGTCCGCCAGCGCCTGGTTCATGCTGGCCGCCTCGCGGATGAACGCGATCTCGGCCAGCGGCACCTCCAGGGCGAACGCCACTATCTCGCGCAAGGTCATGCCGGGCTTGTCGGACTTGGCGGGCTGGATCTGCACGCCGGGGGCGCTGGCCTGCTCCATCAGCACCTCACCATCCTTCTCCAGCAGCACGATGCGGGTGTGATCGGTGCAGATCACCACCCGGGCGCTGTGACCGTCGGCCTCGGCCAATACCTCGGCGTAGAGCACGTCCGGCACGTCCTTCACATCCACCCGGATGACGGGCAGCAGCGCCTTGGCGGCCTCCACCTGGGCCGGGGTGAGGCCCTTGAGCACCTCCAGTCCGGCGTCCGGGTTGCCCCCGGTGATGCCGACCGCGGCGGCGACCGGCAGGCCTATCATGCCGGTGCCGGGCACGCCGACCCCCATGCCGTTCTTGAACAGGTTGCCACTGACCCAGATGCTGATGCGGGTCGGTACCTGGCCCAGCAGCTTGCGGCAGTTGGCCGCCGCCAGCGCCACCGACATGGGCTCGGTGCAGCCAAGGGCCGGCACCACTTCACGCTTGAGCAGGGTTATGAAATCGGTCCATTGTGCTTTCATCTGTGGTTTCTCTGGTTCGCTATGCCGCTGGGCACATACTGCATGATCGGATCGGATCCACCCTGATGGTGAACGGGAGGAGGGCGCCAGCCTGGCAGGCCCTCCCCTCTGTAAATTTATTTGATCTTAGTGACGCCGGACTCAAATAAAATTGAGCCAGCTCGCTTTTCGCCGCCATTATGCCTTCCAGCAGGGGCAACGTCACCGGATTGCGATCCCGATCACGACCCGCCGCCCGCCTGGGTCCCTGCCCCCTCCACCTCGCTACCCGACAGTGCCTTTGCCATCAATGGCTTGGCTCCGTGGCGTGAAAAAATCGCAATAAAAAAGGAGGCCGAAGCCTCCTCTTGTCTCATCCGGTCAAGGCTTACAGCGCCTTCAGGATGGCCTCGACGCTGGCCTTGGCATCGCCAAACAGCATCTGGGTGTTCTCCTTGAAGAACAGCGGGTTCTGTACCCCGGCGTAACCTGTGTTCATGGAGCGCTTGAAGCCGATGACGTTCTGCGCCTTCCACACTTCCAGCACCGGCATGCCGGCGATCGGGCTGCCCGGATCTTCCATCGCGGCCGGGTTGACGGTGTCATTGGCACCGATCACCAGCACCACGTCGGTGTCGTTGAAGTCGTCGTTGATCTCGTCCATTTCCAGAACTATGTCATACGGGACTTTCGCTTCCGCCAGCAACACGTTCATGTGGCCAGGCAGACGACCGGCCACCGGGTGGATACCGAAGCGCACCTTGACGCCGCGCTCACGCAGCTTGTGGGTTATCTCGGCAACCGGGTACTGCGCCTGCGCCACCGCCATGCCGTAGCCCGGGGTGATGATGACGGAGCTGGCGTTCTTCAGCATGTCGGCCACATCTTCGGCGTTGGTCTCGCGGTACTCGCCCATCTCCTGATCGGCGGTCGATGCGACACCGTCGGAGCCGAAGCCACCGGCGATCACCGAGATGAAGGAGCGGTTCATCGCCTTGCACATGATGTAGGAGAGGATCGCACCGGAGGAACCCACCAGCGCACCCACCACGATCAGCAGGTCGTTGGAGAGCATGAAGCCCGCCGCCGCCGCCGCCCAACCGGAGTAGGAGTTCAGCATGGAGACCACGACCGGCATGTCGGCGCCACCTATGCTGGCTACCAGATGCCAGCCGAAGGCGAAGGCGATCAGGGTCATCAGCAGCAGCGCGAAGGTGGAGCCACCGGCGTTGACGAAGTGGATCATCAGCGCCAGGGAGACCACCACGGCCAGCAGGTTCAGCTTGTGGCGATGGGGCAGTTGCAGCGGCTTGGAAGAGATCAGGCCACGCAGTTTGCCGAACGCCACTATGGAGCCGGTGAAGGTCACGGCACCGATGAAGACGCCGAGGAAGATTTCCACCAGGTGGATGTTCAGCATGGCGCCGGACAGGTGCTCGACCTGGGCGACGCTGGCCGCCTGCTCGAACGCCGCCCGGGCCGCGGCCAGGGTTGCATCCAGGTTGGAGCCGACGGAGACCACTACCTCAGCGGGCGCGGAGGGGTGCAGATCGATGAAGCTGTTGAAGCCCACCAGCACCGCCGCCATGCCCACGAAGCTGTGCAGTATGGCCACCAGCTCGGGCATCTCGGTCATCTCGACCTTGAGCGCCAGACGCACACCGATGGCACCACCGATGATCATGGCCAGGATGATCCAGTGCACGCCACTGGTCTCCGGGTTGAGTACGGTCGCGAGAAGCGCTATGGCCATCCCCGCGATACCGAACAGGTTGCCATGTTTGGCCGTTTCTTGCTTCGACAGTCCCGCGAGACTGAGGATGAAGAGCACGGCGGCAACGATATAGGATGCTGTTACCAGTCCTTGAGACACGTTAAACCCCCTTAATCCTTACGGAACATCTTCAGCATGCGCTGAGTGACGGTGAAGCCACCGAAGATGTTGATACTGGCAATCAGCACGGCGATAAAGGCCAATACGGTGACCAGGGTCGACCCTTGCCCAATCTGCAGCAGGGCACCGACCACGATAATGCCGGAGATGGCATTGGTGACCGACATCAGCGGCGTGTGCAGGGAGTGAGAAACGTTCCACACCACGTAGTAACCGACCACGCAGGACAGGATGAAGACGGTGAAGTGGGACAGGAACTCGGCGGGTGCTACCGCAGCCACCCAACCGAAGGCGGCGATGCCGAGGGCACCGAACACGAACTTCTTGTTGGAGGGTTTCTTCTCTTCGGCCTGCTTGGGCGCAACCTTGGCGGCTGGCTTCTGCGGGGCGGCGGAGACGGCGATGGCGGGCGGCGGGAAGGTGACTTCACCGGCCTGGATCACCGTCATGTTGCGCTGGACCACGTCTTCGAAGTCGATGGCGACGTTGCCGTCCTTCTCCTTGCACATCAGCTTCATCAGGTTGACCAGGTTGGTACCGTAGAGCTGGGAGGATTGGGCGGGCAGGCGGCCAGGCAGGTCGGTGTAACCGATCACCTTGACGCCGTTGGGGGTCACGAACAGCTCGGTCGGCTTGGTGTATTCACAGTTGCCGCCGGTCGCCGCCGCCAGATCCACGATCACCGAACCCGGCTTCATGCTGTCGACCATCTCCTTGGTGATCAGCTTGGGAGCGGGACGGCCAGGGATCAGGGCGGTGGTGATGATGATGTCCACTTCCTTGGCCTGCTGGGCAAACAGCTCCATCTCGGCCTTGATGAACTCATCGGACATGACCTTGGCATAACCATCGCTGGAGGCGCCATCTTCATTGCCGAAGTCCAGCTTGAGGAATTCCCCCCCCATGGATTCGATCTGCTCGGCCACTTCCAGACGGGTATCGAAGGCACGCACTATGGCGCCGAGGGAACCGGCGGTCCCGATGGCGGCCAGACCGGCCACGCCGGCACCGATCACCAGTACCTTGGCAGGGGGAACCTTGCCGGCGGCGGTGATCTGACCGGTGAAGAAGCGACCGAACTGGTGGGCGGCTTCGACCACGGCGCGATAGCCACCGATGTTGGCCATGGAGGAGAGGGCATCGAGGGACTGGGCACGGGAGATCCGCGGCACCATGTCCATCGCCATCACATTGATGTTGCGCTCGGACAGCTTCTTGACCAACTCAGGGTTCTGGGCAGGCCAGATGAAGCTCACCAGGGTGGCACCATCTTTAATCTGTGTGATCTCGGCATCGGTCGGCGCATTGACCTTGAAAATAAGGTCGGCTTGCCAGACGCTCGGCACCACGCTGGCACCGGCAGCCTCGAAGGCGGCATCATCGAAGCTGGCCAACGAGCCAGCACCGGCCTCGATGGCGACCTCGAAGCCGAGCTTTTTCAGCTGCTCAACGGTGGCCGGGGTCGCTGCGACCCGGGTCTCACCGGCGAGACTCTCTCTCGGTATTCCAATCTGCATGACTATTCCCTGATGGTTAATAAACAATCATTGCCCAGTCTCTCATGTCTGAGCCGACAAGGCATGACCAAAGTACAGGTCACGGGCCCTTTGTTATGAAAATCAGCAGGCTTCACCTCAACCTCCTGTCATGGTCAGGCCCCCACTTTTCAGGCGCGAAGGTGATTAGTATCAAATTTTGGAGTTTTATTACAACCGCAGCCCGGGCGGCGCCGGTACAGAATTCAGCCCATCCCGAGAGGGTATTTAAAAAAACAAACCAAATTAGCGACTTATACCAGCAAAATACGCTGGAAAAAGTGATCCAACCAGTCAAAAAAAATGTTTTGCCGGCCCTCTATCTTAGCGTTTTTTGTTCTTACGAAATCTATTCCCGGCTCACCTCGCGAGCCGAAAAGGAAAAAAGTAACCTTTTTGTAACGACCAGGGGGCCGCTCCCCCGCCATGCGGCAGGTTCGGGCCCCCTCGATTCGGTACTGCTGTCGACCGGATACGGCGCCGGCCGCTTACCAGGCCGCCTCATAAATATGCTGACTCTGCACCAGATCGATGTCGCCGTGCTCGCCGAGGGCGGTCATGCCGTGCTCCGCCAGCTTGGCCAGCAGGGTGTCGATGCCGGCGTCGGCCATGCCATAGTCCCGCAGCCGGGTCTTGAGCCCCATCCGCTCGAAGAAGTCGCGGGTGGCGGCGATGGCGCCGTCGATGCGATCGTCCTCGCTGCCGCTGCGCAGGTCCCACACCCGCTCGGCGTATTGCAGCAGCTTGGCGTGTTTCTGCTCACGCTTGGCCTGCAGCAGGGCCGGCAGCACCACCGCCAGGGTTTGGGCATGGTCGAGGCCGTGCAGGGCGGTCAGCTCGTGGCCCAGCATGTGGGTCGCCCAGTCCTGGGGCACGCCGGCCCCGATCAGGCCGTTGAGCGCCATGGTGGCACTCCACATGATGTTGGCGCGCACGTCGTAATTCTCCGGCTCCACCAGCGCCTTGGGGCCCTCCTCGACCAGGGTCAGCAGCAACCCCTCGGCGAAGCGATCCTGCACCTTGGCGTTGACCGGGTAGGTGAGGTACTGCTCCAGGGTGTGGATGAAGGCATCCACCACGCCGTTCGCCACCTGACGAGCGGGCAGGGTGTAGGTCAGCACCGGATCCAGCACGGCGAAGCGCGGCATCACGAACGGCGAGAAGAAGTGCTGCTTGTCACCGCTGCTCTTGCGGGTGATGACGGCCCCCATGTTCATCTCGGAGCCGGTGGCCGGCAGGGTCAGCACGGCGCCAAGCGGAATGGCGGAGGCCACCTCGCCACCGACGGTCTCGAGGATGTGCCAGGGATCCCTGGCCGGATCGTAGTGGGCGGCGGCGGCGATAAACTTGGTGCCATCCAGCACCGAGCCACCACCGACCGCCAGCAGGAAGTCGATCTGCTCAGCGCGAGCCAGGGTCACGGCCCCCATCAGGGTCTCATAGGTGGGGTTGGGCTCGATGCCGCCGAACTCGAACAGGGACATGCCCGCCAGCTCGCCGCGGATCTGCGCCAGCAGGCCGCTGTGCACCACGCTGCCACCGCCATAGGTGATCAGGATGCGGGCATCGGTGGGGAGCTGTTCGCGCAGCTGGGCGACCTGGCCCTTGCCGAACAGGATCTTGGTCGGGGTGTGCAGGGTGAAATTGTGCATCGACATTACCTTCATGCTGACGAGGCGGCTGAGCCGCAAAATGTTGATTGCATTTTTCTACAGACAACACCTACCATCAAGGCAACATTCTGCACATTGTTTGCCTATTTCTACAAAACACCATATTTTACCGGAGCCGCCATGCCCAATCGCTACGCCGAACTCGCCGCCAGGCTGACCCGCCATGTCGCTGCGCCCGGCATCACCCCCTCCCCGGTGGAGCAGGTGAACCTCATCTACACCACCGAATATCACGGGCGCACTCCTGTGCTCTACCAGCCGCGGATGATAGTGATACTGCAGGGGCACAAGGTGGGCTATCTGGCGGATCAGGTGTTTCGCTACGATCCCAACCACTACCTGCTGATGACGCTGTCGCTGCCGTGCGAGTGCGAGTGCTTCGCCTCCCCCGAGCAGCCGCTCATCGGCTTCTCCATCGAGATCAACGTCGCCACCCTGCAGGAGCTGCTGCTGGAGCTGGGAGACAGCCTGCCCGCCCCTCCGCCCCAGCAGAGCGGCGTGCTGGCGGTGCCGCTCTCCGAGCAGATGTTCTGCGCCGCCGAGCGGCTGATCGAGCTGATGGACAAGCCCCAGCACGCCAGGGTGCTGGGGCCGCAGACGGTGCGGGAGATGCTGTTCTACGCCCTCCATGAGGCGGGCGGGCCGGCGCTGCAGGCACTCGCCAACCGCCACAACCACATGGGTCAGATAGCCCGCGTGCTGCGCCTCATCGAGCAGCGCTACGCCGACACCCTGACCATGGAGGAGCTGGCGCGGGAGGTGAACATGAGCGTCTCTGCCTTCCATCACCACTTCAAGGCGGTCACCTCCACCTCACCGCTGCAATACATCAAGTCGTTTCGCCTGCACAAGGCGCGCATGATGATGCTGCACGACGGCATCAAGGCGGGGGCGGCGGCGGCCAGGGTCGGCTACGAGAGCAACTCCCAGTTCAGCCGGGAGTACAAGCGCTTCTTCGGCAGCACGCCGACGGATCAGGCCTCCCGCTTCCGGGACGGCCAGCTGCGCATCATCGAAGGCTAAAAGAGAGGGATCCCCCATGCGTTCACTGCTTTGTCTGCTCACCGTTTGGCTGCTGACGGCCTGTACCGGCCTCGCCGACGGCATCCGCCCCGTCACCGGCTTCCAGCTCGACCGCTACCTCGGTACCTGGTACGAGATAGCACGCCTCGACCACAGCTTCGAGCGGGGGCTGGAGCAGGTGAGCGCCACTTACAGCCTGCGTGACGACGGTGGCGTCAAGGTACTAAACAGAGGCCTCCAGAGTGATGGCCGCTGGCGCGAGGCCGAGGGCAAGGCCTACTTCGTGGACAAGCCTACCGAGGCGCGGCTCAAGGTGAGCTTCTTCGGCCCCTTCTACGGCGGCTACAACGTCATCGATCTGGACCCCGACTACCAGCTCTCCCTGGTGACCAGCTACAACCACGACTATCTGTGGATCCTCTCCCGCGCCCCCAACCCGCCCAAAGCCAAGGTGGATGCACTGATCGCCAAGGCCAAGGGACTGGGCTTTGCCACCGACCGGCTCATCTGGGTCAAACAGAGCCCCTGAGACTCACAGGAATGCAAAAGGGCAGCCCGCGGGCTGCCCTTTTTTCTGGCAACAGGGTCAGAGCCGGAAGCGGCCTATCTCCTGCTCCAACCGCTCGGTCAGCGCCTTGAGCTCCACCGCCTGGGTCGCCTCCCCCTGCGCCTGCTCGGCCAGCTCCTGGGAGACGTGGCGGATGTTCTCGGTGTTGCGGCTGATCTCGCCTGTGACCGAGGTCTGCTCCTCCGCCGCCGCCGCTATCTGGGTCGCCATGTCGCTGATGGAGCCGATGGCCTCGTTGATCCGGGCCAGGCTCTGGTTGGCGGCCTCCGCATCCTCCACGCTGGTGCCCGCCAGCTGACGGCTGGTCTCCATGCCGGTGACGGCCCGCCTGGTGGTCTGCTGCAGGGTCTCGATCATCTGCTGGATCTCGTCGGTGGAGTCGTGGGTGCGCCTGGACAGCACCCGCACCTCGTCCGCCACCACCGCGAAGCCGCGCCCCTGCTCGCCGGCACGGGCCGCCTCGATGGCGGCGTTCAGCGCCAGCAGGTTGGTCTGCTCGGCGATGCCGCTGATGGTGGCCAGGATGCCGCTGATCTTCTGGGCATGGGCATCCAGCTCATGGATGGTCTGGCTGGCATCGGCCACCTCGTCCGCGAGACCCGTGATGCTGCGCTGGCTCTGACCGACCTGGGACTGACCGGCGACGGCCAGCTTGACCGCCTCCCCCGAGGTGGTGGCGGCGAATTCGGCGTTGCCGGCGATCTCCTGGGTGGCGGAGGCCATCTCGGTCACCGCGGTCGCCACCATGACGATCTCGTCCTGCTGCTGGCGCACCCGCTGACTGCGGGCCTCTGCGCCCTGCGCCTGGACCCGGGACTGGGCCGCCAGCTCGCCGGTCACGTCCCGCAGGCGGCTGACGATGCCGTGCAGCCGGGCCACGAACTGGTTGAAGCTCTGGGCCAGCTGGCCCACCTCATCCTTGCTGCGGGTGTCGATGTGAACGGTAAGATCCCCCTCGCCGTGGGCGATGTCGTGCAGCGCACCAGCCACCCGGCCTAGATCCTGGAACAGGAACTTGAAGGTGCTGGTCAGCACCAGGCCGAACACCAGGATCAGGCCAGCGCTGATGAGTGCCAGCTCGCCGAGCAAGCGCTGCAACGGTGCCATCAGCACATCCTCGTGCATCACCATGGCCAGCAGCCAGTCGGTGTTGGGGATAGGCAGCACCAGCATCTGGCTGTCGCGCCCGCCGATCTGCACCGCCTGCAGGCCACCCTGCTGGCTCATGCTCACCAGTCGGCCGGCATCCAGCTCGGGGGCCAGATCCTGGCTCTTCTTGAGCGCCAGCTCCTTGTTCGGGTGGGCGACGATGAGGCCGCTCTTGTCCAGCAGCATGGCGTAGCCGTCCCCCTGCACCCGCATCGCCAGCACGTCCTGAATGAGCTGATCCAGCGCCAGATTGGCTCCCACCACCCCCATCAGGCGCCCTTGCTGCAGCACCGGCTCGGCCAGGGTCACCACCAGCTGCTGCATGGTCACGCTGACGTAGGGCTCGGTGATGATGAGCCGGCCCGCCTTGGCGGCATCCTGGTACCAGGGGCGCTCGCGCGGGTCATAGTTGCCCTTGTTGAGGGAGGGATCGTTGCGGGTCATGACCCCCTCCGCCGAGCCGTAATAGGCCAGCCCGAAGCCGCCGGAGCGCAGGGTCTGCTGCAGATGGGGCACCAGCTCGGACGCCGGGTGGTTGGCGATCACCTCGACCTGGGCGGTCAGGCTCTCGCGCCTGTCCTGCATCCACTTGCCGATCCCCTCCGCGTAGGCGCTGGCATAGTTGCGCGCCTCGCTGTCGATGGCACTCAGGGTCTGGCTCTTCAGGGTATAGAAGGCGGTCATGCCGAGCAGGCAGACGGTGATCAACACCACGCCCAGGCTGGTTGCGAGCAATTTGCCGCGAAGGGAAAGGTTCATGGAATGTCCTCATAGCGATATAAGTGGCGTCAAATAAAGCCTGCACACCTCGTGTGGACTATATCGACCAGAAATACCCGACCATGAACGGCCATTGCTTAATTTTTGATAGGTCAACAAGCGGTTAGCACCGCCAGGCCCAGAGGAGAACGGAGCGCAATGAAGCAGATCGCCCGGGGTCGCACGGGCGCTAAGGCTAGCCCACCCGCGCTATGGCGGTTTTGGGGTTCAGCCTGCTGGCACCTGCGCCGGCAAGCTGTATCTGTGATAGGTTGGCACTCCAGTAGTTCCCAAGGAGACCCTCATACCATGCCCCGAAATATCGAGATCAAGGCCAGGATCGCACGGATCGACGCCCTCCTCCCCAAGGCGGCCGCCATCGCCGATCAGGGTCCCGTCGAGATAGCGCAGGATGATACTTTCTTTCGCTGCGAGTCAGGCCGACTCAAGCTGCGCACCCTGTCGCCCTCCGCCGGCCAGCTCATCTTCTACCGCCGAGCCGATCGGCAAGGCCCCAAGGAGAGCTTCTATCAGGTCACTCCGACGAGCGAGCCGGACAGCCTGCGGGAGACCCTCAGCCTGGCCTGTGGCCAGATAGGCCGGGTGCAGAAGACGCGCACCCTGTTTCTGATCGGCAGGACCCGGATCCATCTCGATCGGGTGGAGGGGCTAGGCCACTTTCTCGAGCTGGAGGTAGTGCTGGAGGATGAGGAACCGCTCGAGGCGGGGATACAGGAGGCCCATGACATCATGGCGCGCCTCGGTGTGGAGCCGTCCCAGTTGATCGAAGGCGCCTATCTGGACCTGCTGGCCAAGACGCTGGCCTGATCGCAGGGTAACAAACAGGCCGCCCGCAGGCGGCCTGTTTCCATATGAATGATCCTCACTTCACCCGTGCGATGGCGGTGTTGAGCCGCAGGTTGGTGGCCTCCAGGCTCGGGCTCTGGCCATGGAAGTCGAACGTCAGCTCCACCCCCTTGCGAAACACCAGGCAATGGGTCGAGCCGCCGAAGTGGAACATGCCGAGCTGATCCCCCTTCTTCACCCTGTCCCCCACCTTCACCGTGATGTCGCAGCTCGACACCTCGGCCATCCCCACCGGCACCACGCACATCAGGCCGATCTTCGGGTTGTCTGCCTCGATGAAGATCAGCGCCCGGGTCGCCACCGAGGTGAGGAAGGGCTGTGAGTTGTTGGGGGCGCTGGGATCGGCACCGTCGGCATCGAGGAAACCCTCGTACTGGTTTTCCAGGTAGTAGGTGCCGTTGACCACCCGCACCTTGCGGATGGTGCCGCTCACCGGGCTGTGCCAGCGGTGGTAGCTCAAGGCGCTGAGGAAGGCCTGATAGACGGTGCCGTCGTCGAACAGCGGCGCCGTGTCGTCGAAGTCGAGCATGTTGTCGAGGGAATAGGGCTGACCCTTGAGCCAGAAGCGATCGCTGCGGCTCACCCCGCTCTTCACCTGCAGCGGGGCCGACTCGCAGGCACTGACGATGACATTGTCGTCCTCCGGCGCCGACACCGGCCGCACGCCGGGGCGGAAGGTGCGGGTGAAGAACTCATCCCAGCAGCCGAAGCCATGGTATTCGGCCGCCGGATCGCACTGGAAGATGGCATCGAAGCTGTCCGGGGTCGGGTTGGCACCCTCCCCCAGGGCGGAGCGGGCCACCTGCATCATCTCGCCCTGGGCCAGCTTGCCGAGCCAGGGCACTATCAGGGTCTCCCTGTCCAGCCGGCTGACCGGCTCGGTCAGCACGTAGCGCGAGGCCGGGCTTTGCAGAAACTGCGCCCAGTAGCCGAGGATCTTCTTGAATTGTTGATTGATCAGGGCGTTGGCAAAGAACAGGTAGCCGGAGCGGGTCGCCATTGGCCAGTCGAGCAGGGCGTTGATGGGGAAGCCGATGAGCCCGGAGGGGGACTGGCTCGGGATATCCTGATAGGCCTCGGGCGCCGTGGTCATGATGCCGTTGAGCAGGATCAGGAAGTCGTCGAAGCTCTTCAGCTCGATCTGTCCGAGCGGCGTCAAGTGCTCGTGACGCCAGGCCTCCCTGAACATGGCGTCGGCCTGGGCGTGCAGCAGGGGATCCGACCTGACCAGATCCTGCAGCTGGGCGATGGGGGCCACCAGCGGCCGCGGTTGCTGCGCCACATACAGCTGGAGCCGTTTGATCCAGCGTGTGATGTGGGCCTGATCCTGTGGCACCCAGCCACCGGGGCGGGACTTGTTCAATCGGGTTTCAACGGCCTTGTTCATGACTCATCTCCTCGCATTGTCTCCACGCCCAGAATCCACAGCTTGAGCATCCATGCTGACGAACCGCCACGCGCGCCCTAGGCAGCGCGTGGCACAGCTCATGTGGTGTAGCACAGGGATGCGGACGGCACGACTGCCAGAAACGACAGGGCAGAAAGCGGCAATAGCGACTAGCGAAGGGCAACTGGGCCAAGCCCTTGAAAGGCAGGGGAAGCCAAGGCGTCAGGAGGAGAAGCGGAGCGGGGTCGCCGCAGAAAACCGGAAAGGCAGAAATGCGAAAGGCCAGCTCAATGAGCTGGCCTCTCTAAAAATGGCAGGGGCGGCAGGACTCGAACCCGCAACCATCGGTTTTGGAGACCGCTGTTCTACCAATTGGAACTACGCCCCTGCAACAAACGAGGCGAATTATACAAAGCCGGGATCAAAGGTAAAGGCTTTTTTTCTCAGTTTCGATGCGATCGAACAAATGACGAGCAACTCGCGCCAATTTGCCCGTTCTGGCCGGGTAACTCGCTGTATTTACAGCCTTGCCTGGGTAGGAAAGGCGCCCGAATGGGGGTAGGGTGGATGTTGGCAAGAGGAGGATGCTCATGCTCAATTACCGCCTACTTCAACAACTTGCGCCACTCAACTTCAGGGATGAGCGCAAAACCGAGTCTCTGCCCGATTATCTAGACCGGGTCGCCCCGCTGGTGCCCTTCATTCCCCAGAACGTACTGACCCAGTGGATTTACCGCCATTGGCGCGGTTTTGAGTCCAACTGGAGCTTTATCGATCTCGCCCGCCACCGCTTCGAGTGTGAATCCTGGAGCACGGAGCAGGTCGTGACCCACATCAGCTCCCGCCACATGGAGGTGATCGAGCGCTGGGGCGAGATGTTGCGCCACAATCGCTACGTGCGCCGCTCCTGGCTCGGCGAGGACATGCTGAGCCGGGGCACCTGGTCCGAGCCCATCATAGTGCTCGCCCCCGCCGCGGACGCCTGCTACCCGGACGGGCGGCCACTGCCACAACCCTATTGCCTGCTGGAAGGGCATCACAGGCTAGGTTATCTGCGCAGCATGGCCGAAGATGGCTTGGCGCTGTCGGATCGACACCAGCTCTGGGTTTGCCGACCCGTTCACGACACTTAAACGTTTTTACGGGCAAATCTTGCCTTTGAAATAAATTTTTGACAATTCGAAAAGCGACTCTATAATCTGTCCGGTTTTGAAAAAGGTCGGGACATGACGATGCAGTTTTTGAACAAGAAAACAGCCTTGCAGACGGGTGGAGCGCACCAGAGCGGCCCCGTTGTTTTCGGTTCCCGACCCACAGATCCCCAATTATTTTTAAAAAGAGCCCCTGTTTCAGGGGCTTTTTTTTGTGCCCGAAAAACCTTCATTGATGTCAAAGGGAATGCAGACGATGGCCAATCCACTCTATAACAAACACGTCATCTCCATCTCGGATCTGACCCGGTCCGACATGGAACTGGTGGTCGCAACCGCCCAGCGGTTGAAGGCCGAACCCGACACCCGCCTGTTGAAAGACAAGCTGGTCGCCAGCTGTTTCTTCGAAGCCTCCACCCGCACCCGCCTCTCGTTCGAGACCGCGGTCCAGCGCCTTGGCGGCAACATCATCGGCTTCGCCGACGGCGGCAATACCAGCGCCAAGAAGGGTGAGACCCTGGCCGACTCCATCAAGATCATCGGCTCCTACTCCGATGCCGTGGTGATGCGCCACCCGAAGGAGGGCGCCGCCCGCCTCGCCTCCGAGTTCTCCCGCGTGCCGGTCATCAACGGCGGCGATGGCTCCAACCAGCATCCGACCCAGACCCTGCTCGATCTCTTCTCCATCCACGAGACCCAGGGCAAGCTGGACGGCCTCAACGTCGCCTTCGTCGGTGACCTCAAGTACGGCCGCACCGTCCACTCCCTGGCCCAAGCCCTGAGCCTGTTCAACTGCCGCTTCTTCTTCATCTCCCCGGAGGCGCTGGCGATGCCGGACTACCTGTGCGAAGAGCTGGAAGAGAAGGGCATCCAGTTCAGCGTGCACGAGACCATGGAAGAGGTGATGCCGGAGCTCGACATCCTCTACATGACCCGGGTCCAGAAAGAGCGCTTCGACGAGACCGAGTACAAGCACATGGCCGCCAAGTTCGTGCTGGAGCTGGCGACCCTGGAAGGGGCCAAGCCCAGCATGAAGATCCTGCATCCCCTGCCCCGCGTCGACGAGATCGAGGTGGCGGTCGACAAGACCCCCCATGCCTACTACTTCCAGCAGGCAGAAAACGGGGTCTACGCGCGCCAGGCACTGCTGGCACTGGTACTGAATGAAACTGTCTGAGGGGAATATCATGTCTGACAAGAACCAACTGCAAGTCGAAGCCATCCGTCACGGCTCCGTCATCGACCACGTCCCCGCCGGCCAGGGCATCAAGATCCTCAAGCTGTTCCAGCTGATCGAGACCCAGGAGCGCATCACCGTCGGTTTCAACCTGAAATCCGGCGCGCTCGGCAAGAAGGATCTGATCAAGATCGAGAACACCCGCTTGACCGCAGAGCAGGCCAACCAGCTGGCGCTGTTCGCCCCCAAGGCGACCGTCAACATCATCGAAGACTTCGCCGTGGTGAAGAAGCACCAGCTGGAGCTGCCGGAGTTCATCACGGGCGTGTTCCACTGCCCCAACTCCAACTGCATCTCCCACAACGAACCGGTGGACAGCTACTTCCGGGTGCGCGAGGTGAAGGGAGTGGTACGCATGAAGTGCAAATACTGCGAGAAGTCCTTCACCCAGGACATCGTCAGCGAACGTTATTGATATTCAGCTGGGCCCTCTGGGGCCCATTTTTGACCCCTGTCACATCACTCATTCCCCTTTTGGTTATAATTTGCCATCCCGCAACGGCTAGACATCGTTCATTCCCTGCCTCTCACCTTACAGTCAGAGTTTTTTGCTATTAAAAGCACTGATGGCAGGTTTCGTTCGATAGCCATTGGTCATAGTCAAAGGAAGCCATCGTGGTCAAGACCCCCAGTCGTCCCGTTGAACAAGAATCGGACCTGGCCCAGCTGGATGCCTGTCGCCAGATCATCGGCCAACACTGCTACAGCACCCAGGAAGAGATCCGCCGTGAGCTGGCCGAACGGGGCTTCGCCGACATCAGCCAATCCACCATCTCCCGCCTGCTTCGCCGCCTCGGCGTGGCCAAGGCCCAGAACGCCAACGGCAAAAAGGTCTACACGCTAGTGGACGACCAGCTGGAGCCCGCCGGCAGCACCCGCTCCATCCACGACATGGTGCGCGGAGTGGTCCATAACCAGCAGATGGTGCTGGTGCACACCACCCCTGGCGCCGCGACCGTGGTGGCCCGCCTGCTGGATCGCAACGCCGATCCCGAGATCCTGGGCGCCGTGGCCGGCAACGACGTGGTGCTGGTCGCCCCCCGCCATATCAGCCGCACCCGCCTGGCCCACGCCGCCGTGGTGCGCACCCTGGCGCAGGCGCGCTGACTGCCCTCCCCCAAATACAGAAGGCGACCCCGGGGTCGCCTTTTTACTGTCTGTCTTGCTTGCCCACGCTGTTTCACCTCTGCCTCAGGGCGAGTACCGCTCCGACCACCAAGCGCGGCGGCCACGCTCTGACTGCCCTCACCATAAAAAACGGGAGCCCGCAGGCTCCCGTTTCATTCGACTCGTCTTCTCGTGCTACTTCACTCAGGAGAGCATGGCTCCCAGACTCAGGCAGACCACGATCAGCAGGGTCAGGATACCCAGCAGCGGGGCGACCCACTTCAACCAGCGGACATAGGGTACCTTGGCGATGGCCAGGCCACCCATGACCACGGCGGAGGTCGGGGTCACCAGGTTCACCAGGCCGGAGGCAGACTGGTAGGCGGTGACCACCAGTTCGCGACCCACGTTGGCGAAGTCGGCAAGGGGCGCCATGATCGGCATGGTCAGCACCGCAAGGCCGGAGGAGGACGGCACCAGGAAGGAGAGCACCACTTCCAGCACGAACATCACGTTGATGAACACCACTGTGGAGAGGCCGGTCACTATCCCTTCTGCGCTGTGCAAGATGGTGTGGGTGATCATGCCGTTGTCCATCACCACCACGATACCGCGGGCGATACCGATGATCAGGGCCACGCCGAGCAGGTCACGGGCACCGTCGATGAAGTTGGTGGTCAGCTCCTCCTCGCTCATGCGGGAGATGACGCCGACTATGATGGCCGCGGCCAGGAAGACGCCGGAGATCTGCGCCATCCACCAGCCGAGCACGGCCACACCGTAGATCATCACGGCGAAGGCGGCGACGAAGATGCCGAGCACGATTTTACGGGTCAGGGTGAACTCCAGCATCTCATCGCTCTTGTTGCCGAGGAAGTGGGCACGGTTCTCTTCCCACTTGTCGGCCACCAGAGATTTGCTGGGGTCGTTGCGCACCATCTTGGCGTAACGCATCACATAAGCCACGCACAGCAGCCAGCCGGCCACCAGCATGGCGACCCGCAGCCAGATACCGTCGGTGAAGGAGATGCCGGCGGCGTTGGCGGCGATCACGGTAGCGAACGGGTTGATGGTGGAGCCCAGAGTACCGATACCGGCGCCGAGCAGCACGGTCGCGGCGGCGACCACGGGGTCGAAGCGGGCGGCCATCATCACCGGCACCAGCAGGGTGTAGAACGGCAGCGACTCTTCGGCCATGCCATAGATGGTGCCCCCTGCGGCGAACAGCGCCATCAGGATCGGGATCATCCACTCCTCGCGGCCACGCAGCCGATCGGTGACGCGCTCGATACCGGCATCGATGGCGCCGGTCTTGGTCACTATGCCAAGGAAGCCACCGATGATCAGGATGAAGAGGGAGACGTCGATGGCGCCTGCCTCATAGGTGTCGTGGTTGTAGAGACCATCAATGGGTGCCAGCAGCACGTCGACTATCCCCTGGGGATTGCCATCCACCAGCTTGTAGGTCCCCGCCACCGGCACTTCCTTGCCGAGGGCGTCGTTCATTATCATGTCGTATTTGCCGGCCGGCACTACCCAGCTCAGGGCGGCCACCAGGGCGATCAGCACAAACAATATCGTGTAGGCTGATGGGAACTTGAATTTAGTCATGGTCCAGCTTCCTTCTGCGGTATCCATGCAAGCTGCGGGTCGTAGGGTTCGAGGTATTATGCCGCCGTCACATGGTCGAAAAGCCGGGGGTTACCCCCCGGCACCACTACTGCGACCTTAGTCGCCCAGCGTAGCAACCATCACTGCCTTGATGGTGTGCATCCGGTTTTCGGCCTCGTCGAATACTATGCTGTGCTCGGATTCGAACACGTCCTCGGTCACTTCCAGACCCTTCATGCCATATTTGTCGGCCACTTCCTTGCCCATGGTGGTCTCATCGTTGTGGAACGCCGGCAGGCAGTGCATGAACTTCACATCCGGGTTCTTGGTGGCGTTGATGACGTCCATGTTGATCTGATAGGGAGTCATCAGTTTCACCCGTTGATCCCAGGCTTCTTTCGCTTCACCCATGGAAACCCAGACATCGGTGTAGAGGAAGTCGGTACCCAGCACACCCTCTTTCACGTCTTCGGTCAGGTGAATGCGCGCACCGGTCTCTTCGGCGATCTGGCGGCACTTGGCAACCAGCTCTTCTTCCGGCCAGAAGGCCTTGGGAGCAACCAGGCGAATGTCCATGCCCATCTTGGCGGCACCGACCATCAGGGAGTTGCCCATGTTGTTGCGGGCATCACCCAGGTAGGCGAACTTGATCTGGTCCAGGCGCTTGCCCTTGCCGTGCTCCAGCATGGTCATGAAGTCGGCCAGGATCTGGGTCGGGTGGAATTCGTTGGTCAGGCCGTTCCAGACCGGCACACCGGCATAGGCACCCAGCTCTTCCACTATCTCCTGGCCATAGCCACGGTATTCGATGCCGTCATACATGCGGCCCAGCACACGGGCGGTGTCCTTCATGGACTCCTTGTGGCCAATCTGGGAACCGCTTGGGCCGAGGTAGGAGACCTGGGCGCCCTGGTCGAAGGCCGCGACTTCGAAGGCACAACGGGTGCGGGTGGAGGTCTTCTCGAAGATCAGGGCAATGTTCTTGCCGCCCAGATGCTTGCGCTCATAGCCACCGTATTTGGCCTTCTTCAGGTCGATGGCCAGGTCGATCATGTATTGGATTTCGCGCGGGGTGAAGTCCAGCAGTTTCAGGAAGTTACGGTTACGCAGATTAAAAGCCATGATGAGTTCTCTCTATATTTGTTCAGACCAATTTGGGCAGTGTTATTGACTACGCATACACAGTACAAAGTTGCTCGGTTACTCAGGCATTCACGGTATGGGTGGCGACGATATTGGTGCCAGCCTCGCCCCTGAGGATGGCCAGACCATCTTCCAGGGAGCCGATCCCGACCATGCCGCCGGTCGCTTTGACAAATTCACAGGACGCCTCGATCTTCGGCCCCATGGAGCCTGCATCGAACTGGACGCCAGCCAGCTCGGCCGGGCTGGTGACCCGCAGCGGGTGCTGGGTCGGCTTGCCCCAATCCAGGTAGACGGCATCGGCGTCGGTCAGGATCAGCAGGGCGTCGGCCTTGATCTGCTTGGCCAGGTAGGCGGCAGACATGTCCTTGTCGATGACGGCTTCGATGCCGGTCAGACGCAGGCCATCCCAGGTCACCGGAATGCCACCACCACCGGTACAGATGATGAGGTGTCCCTGGGCAATCAGGGTCTCGATGGCATCGCCTTCGACGATGCGCTGGGGCAGCGGGGACGGCACCACGCGGCGGAAGAACTTGCCGTCGGCCTTGACGCTCCACTGCTTCTCTTCGGCCAGGGCGCGGGCTTCGGCCTCTTCATAGACGGGACCGATGAACTTGGTCGGATTGGCGAAGGCAGGATCCTTGGGGTCGACCTGCACCTGGGTCAGCAGCGCGGTGACGTTGCTGCTCGGCATCAGGTTCTTCAGCTCCTGGATCAGCATGTAGCCGATCATGCCCTGGGTCTCGGCGCCCAGCACATCCAGCGGATAGGGGGACACCTTGGTATAGGCGCTGTTTTGCAGGGCCAGCAGACCGACCTGCGGGCCGTTGCCGTGCACCAGCACCACGTTGTATTCCTGGGCGATCTGGGCGATGGTCTTGGCGGCGGTGGCGATGTTCTTGCGCTGGATATCCGCTTCAAGCGGCTCACCGCGACGGAGCAGGGCATTGCCCCCCAGGGCGACGACGACAGTTGGTTTTTTCATAGTGGTTGATCTCGATTCGGGGTCTGTGTGGCGCCAGCCTCTGCCGGCGCCACGCCGTCTTGTTAGATGCCGTCACGTTCCATCGGGCAGCTCATGCAGCGGGCGCCGCCGCGGCCACGGCCCAGTTCTTCACCTGGGATGGACAGCACTGTGATGCCGGCCTTGTCGTACTTCTCGTTGGTGTAGGTGTTGCGCTCGTAGCCCACGACCACGCCGGGACGCACGGTCAGCACGTTGTTGGCGTCGTTCCACTGCTCGCGCTCGGCCTCGAAGCTGTCGCCGCCGGTGGTGATGAGCTTGAGCTGATCCACACCCAGCGCCTTCTCGATGGCGGTCACGAAGTAACCCTCTTCCTTGATGTTCATGCCGGTGGCACCGCCCGGGGTCAGGCTCCAGCAGTTCACATCCTTGCGGATGACTTCCGGATAGACGGAGAAGGTGTCTATGTCCATGTGGGTCATGACGGTGTCGAGGTGCATGCAACTGCGGTGTTTCGGCAGTTGCATGGCGATGACTTGCTTGGCCTGGCCGTGTTTGAACAGGCTGCGTGCCAGGTGCTCGACCCCTTGCGGCGTGGTGCGCTCGGACATGCCGATGAGCACGGCGCCGCGGCCGATGACCAAAACGTCGCCCCCTTCGATGGTGGAGTTGTCGTAGTCACGATCCTCGTCACCGAAGTACTTGATGAAGTCTTGACCGGCAAACTGCGGGTGCCAGCGGTAGATGGCCTTCACATGGTTGGTCTCACGGCGACGGGCGGCCTTGGCCATGGGGTTGATGGAGACGCCACCGTAAACCCAGCAGGAGGTGTCACGGGTGAAGAGGTGGTTGGGCAGCGGCTCTATGATGAAATCGGTCGGGGCGTGCATGCCCACTACCATGTTGACGCCGCTGAACGGCATCTCGGAGTAGGTCAGGCCGCCAGAGAGGATGCGGGCCAGCTCGCGGTGTGGCATGTCGGCAAGGAAGCAGCGCACGTCGTTGGCCAGTGCGGTGCCGAGGCGGTAATCGGAGACCTGATGTTGCAGCAGCCAGGCTTTGGCTTCCGGCACATCCAGGGTTTCGGCCAGCAGGTTGGTCAGCAGGAAGACTTCGACATTCTGATCGCGCAGCACTTGAGCGAATTTGTCGTGCTCCTGACCGGCGCGTTCAACCGACAAGACGTCATCGAACAGCAGGTCCTGGCAGTTGGAAGGCGTCAGACGCTTCAGGCTGAGGTTGGGGCGGTGCAACATGACACGGCGCAATTGGCCAACTTCAGAACCTACATAAAATTTGCTCATGATTATATTCCGTCTAGCAGTGGTCCCTGCGAGTGATTGAATAGATTCCTTCTATTCATGCTCGTGGCTAAGGCGGGATATTCTTTATGTAGGGTACTCAGCTTGTGTTCTATCCTGCCCTTGCCTTTCGAGACCGAGGTTAGACCTGCATATGACGCTAAAACCAGACATTGATCACATTCAACTTCAACTGAATAAATTCATGACTTAATTTTTGATAGGGCTTACATAAATGACATTTAGCCATTTCCTATAGACGCATTAATAATCAAAAACCCATGGTTTTATTTCAAAAAATGACCAATTCCATTCATTTACCCTATCTACAAAGGGATAATGCAAAACTTAAATAGTGTTTAAAATTAATAAGATATAAAAACATCAAGTTTAAATTGAATTTAATATGCAGTAGAGTGAATTTCTCCGCGCTGGTGTGGGGGAGAATGGCCACATAAATAGTCACAATCACAATCCTGGCTGAATAATCCATCTCTTGTCCCAGATCATGGCATTGACGCCAGCCCGCCTGGGATAGGCCTCGGATGACAGCGATGAGGCTATCTCTTTTATATGGATATGCATTCCTAGCGCATCTTGGTCACGCCTCCCGCCGCGTTGTCACCTCCTCCCGGTTTTAATCTTTTTTCATTAGTTGAATTTATCCGGGCGCCTTGCGTCGCAAGACGACTCGACTTAACTCAAAAAGTGATCCGGATCACACCGAATCCTGTCACCAAGGAGATATCCATGAAGATCAAATTGCTGCTCATCGCCCTGGCTCTGTCCATGAGCCCGGCATTGGTCAGCGCCGAGGGGGCTCCCGCCGTGCCCGAGGTGGTGTGCCACGTCGACCAGGCACCCCAGATGCTGGTCCCCGAGTATCTGTGCCAGCAGTATGGCGGCGAGCAGTACGACTGAAGCCGAAGCCCAAGGGGAGGCCTCCTCCTCTTGGCTAGGCCGGCAGGCACCATCACCAGGCGGTCCACCCCTCTACTATATGTACCTCGCTTCCTCCACCCGCAGGCTCATTGATGAGACGTCGATAGCCGGCGCCTGACCCTTGCTCCCTTTATCTCTCCCTCACGCCCCATGGAGCTAGACAGGCAGCCTTGCGAACATTCATCCGCTCCGGGCTCGCGACGCCGGCCGCCAAGTCGATGTGGCAGGACCATTCATGCCTGCCGATCTTGCGTGGCGAGCGCCCGGCATCTGCGAACGGCTCTGGTCTCTGTGACTTTTCTGAACCTCAGTTAAACGAAGCGTGAGACATTCGCCATAGCTGGCGTAAGTGAAACGCCCATAAAATTCCCGCCATAGTCGGAAGATAGGATCAAAAAACCTGCACACATAAATTTCAATGCGATGATTTATAACAATAAAGTTGCATTACGGTTTCCTGAGAAACGAGTTGTGTAAAAACGTTTTTCAGCATGCCGTTGTCGTCCGCCATGAAATCCTTATAGTTACTCCTGCACGGACGCAGTAGAAGTCGGTCAGGAAGACAGGCTGCCAGGGTTAGGCAAATGGACTCACCACAGGATGTGGTAAAGGACACCTCCCAGGACGGAGAAAGTGCGACGGGAATGGATGACTCGTCAGGCCAAGATGGCTAAAGGACACCCCAAAGGATTGGGAAGGGGAAACCTAAAGGAAGAGGTAAACAGTCAGGGATTGCAGGGAGCAACTTCGTTCAAGGATCTGAGCGATAAGACTACCGGGGGCGACGCGAGTCGCCCCCATCTTTTTGGCCATTTTTTGCCTCGGCCACCGGCTACTACTCCAGCCTGAAACTCCCTACGATGTCATTCAACCTGTCATAGGTGTGCCGCATGGACACCGAGCTGCCCACCGTCTGCTCACCATTGGTCTTGAGCTGGGTGATCACCTCAGCGATGGCGCTGATGTTGCGGTTGATCTCTTCGGCGACGGCGCTCTGCTGCTCGGCAGCGGTGGCGATGTGGCTGATGAGATCGTTGATCTCCACCACCTCTCCCGCCATCAGATCCAGTGACGCATTCACCCTGTTCGTGTTCTCGGCCGCATCCTGGCAGCTCTGCCGGGTATTGCCCATGGCCTCCACCACGGTTTGGGTGCCCCGCTGCAGCCTGCTCAGCATGGTCTGGATCTCGGCAGTGCTCTGCTGGGTACGCCCCGCCAGGGAGCGCACCTCATCGGCCACTACGGCAAAACCGCGGCCCTGCTCGCCGGCCCGGGCGGCCTCGATGGCCGCGTTGAGCGCCAGCAGGTTGGTCTGCTCGGCGATGCTGCCGATGACCCCGAGAATGGATCCTATCTGCTGCACATCCTGCTGCATGGCGGCGATGGACCGGGCCGTGCTCTCCACCTCAGCCACCAGCGCGGTCACGCTGGCCATGGCCTGATCGACCACCAGGCGCGACTGGCTCGCCAGCTGCTGGCTCTGGCCGGTCAACTGGGCCGTGCTGGCCGCACTCTCGGATACCGACACTGCGGTGCGGCTCATCTCGTTGATGGCGGTGACGACCTGCTCCGTCTCGCGCACATGCTCGGCCAGCAACCCTTGAGCCGAGCCGGTCTGTCTGGCCAGGCCGGCGATGCCGTCATTGAGCTGGCCGCTGGCCTCCCTCACCTCCCCCATCATCTCCTGCAGACGCTCGATGAAGCGGTTGATACCGGCCGAGATCTGGCTGAGGTCGTCCTTGCCGGTCACCGTCAGGCGGCGGGTCAGGTCACCATTGCCTTGCGACAGCTCCAGCACCAGGTCGCGCAGGGAGAGGATGGGGCGATAGGCCAGATTGAGCGCCACCATGGACAGCAGCAACACCAGCGCCGCGACCCCGAACAGGGCCAGGGTGATCTTGCCATTGAGCGCCTGGGTCATGGTCTGGATATAGTCGAGATCCACGTAACCGGTCAGCGTCCACTGGCTGCCCCGGATATCCAGCTGGTTGGGGCGGGCCTCACTCTCCCCTTGCGGCTTGCTGTCGTAGAGCACCTTGCCCTGACTGTCGGCCAGCGAGAAGTAGCGCCCTTCGCCGCTCACCTTGGCCAGCAACTGCTTGAACTCGCTCATGTCGAGGTAATAGAGGTAGGCGGAGTCGGCGCCCCTGGGCACCAGGATGGAGATGACGGGCTTGCCATCCAGCTGCTGCAGCGGGCTGACGGTGATCTGGTTGTTGGCGGCGGGGATCAGCTTGCGCAGCGCCTCGACCCTGGCCGGGTCATTGATGACCCCGTTCACATCGAACGCCATGTCACCGATCAGCTTGACGATGTTGTGGAATCCGGTCTCCTGCAGGGCCTTCTTGACGCTGGTCACCCCGAGGTTGAGATTGGCCGCCAGCAGCACCTTCTGATTGATGTCCCCCGCCAGCTTCTCTTTGACCAGGGTGATCTGCTCGTTGATGTTCTGGGTGGCCTGGGTGCGGATGTAGCCGCTGATGAAGTGATTGACGCTGAGCCAGGCGGTGCCGATGGTGACCAGGATGGCGAGCAGCAGGAGGACGTTGAACTTGACTTTAAATGGCATGGAATGGATCCCTCCAAAGAGAGAGGGCCGGTATCTCCCGGCCCTCTCTGCCAATGCTTACTTCTTCTTGGCGTACTTCATGGAGTCCAGCGCGACCGCCAGTATGATGATGCCGCCCTTGATGATGAACTGCCAGTAGGGGCTGACACCGATATAGGTCAGACCGTAGTTGATCAGGGTGAAGATGAGCACCCCGGTGATGACACCGGCCACTGTACCCACACCACCGGCGAAGGAGACCCCGCCCACCACGCAGGCCGCGATGGCGTCGAGCTCATACATGAAGCCGAGGTTGTTGGTGGCACTGCCGATACGGCCCGCCTCCAGCATGCCACCGAAGGCGTAGAACACCCCGGCCAGGGCATAGATCACCACCAGGTTGACGGCGACGTTGACGCCGGACACCTTGGCGGCCTCGGGGTTGCCACCGATGGCGAAGATGTTCTTGCCGAAGCGGGTCTTGTTCCACAGCACCCAGACGAACACGCTGGCAATGGCGGCGTAGAAGGTGAGATAGGATAGCTTGAACCCCCCCAGCTTGATGAACCCCTGCGCGAAGCTCGAGAAGCGAGGATCGAAGCCGGCTACCGGCGAGGCACCCACGGAATCGAAGTACAGCGAGTTGATGCCGTAGACGATGATCATGGTACCCAGGGTGGTAATAAACGGGGTCACATTGAGATAGGCCACGATCAGACCGTTGAGCAGACCAATCAGGGCCCCCACGGCACAGACCAGCAGGATCACCACAGGAATGGGCACTTCACCCAGGCTGGGGAACACCTTGTTGACGTTGGTCAGCGCCTGCAACATGGTGGCGGCGATCAGGGCGGCCAGGCCAACCTGACGACCGGCCGACAGGTCGGTGCCCTGGGTGATGATGATGCCCGCCACCCCGAGTGCGATGATGACCCGCACCGAGGACTGGGTCAGGATGTTGCTGAAGTTGGTGAGGCTCAGGAAGGAGGGCTCCTTGATCACTATGACCATGAGCAACACCAGCAGCACCACATAGATGCCGTTCTCTTTGAGCGCCTGCATCAGATTGAAATTTTTAGCCGACTCCATAAATATCTTCCTGTCTATAGGTACAGAGATGCCAGGCGTAGGATCTCGCTCTGGTCAGTTTCTTTGGTGTTGACGATCCCGGCGACCCGGCCATTGCTCATGACCATGATGCGATCCGTGATCCCGAGCAGCTCCGGCATCTCTGAGGAGATGATGATGATGCCCTTGTCCTTCTTGGCCAGCTCCAGGATGAGCTGGTAGATCTCGAACTTGGCGCCGACGTCGATACCCCGGGTCGGTTCATCCAGCATCAGGATCTCAGGTTGGGTCAGCAGCCAGCGGCCGATGATGACCTTCTGCTGGTTGCCACCGGACAGGGAGCCAATCTGTGTCTGCTGGGTCGGGGTCTTGACCCGCATGGAGTCGATGACCCACTGGGTGTCGCTCTTCATCTTGTTGTTGCTGAGCAGCCCCATGGAACTCTTGTAGCTGTCCATGTTGGCGATCAGGGAGTTGAACGCGATGTCGAGACGGGAGTAGATACCGGTGGAGCGCCGCTCCTCGGTGACCAGGGCGAAGCCGTTCTGGATCGCCTCGTGGGCATTGTGATTGGCCACCTCTTTGCCATGCAGCTTGATGGCGCCGCCGCTGCGATCGCGGATGCCAAACAGGGTCTCGACGATGTCGGTGCGCTTGGCGCCCACCAAGCCGGCGATACCGAGGATCTCACCCTTGTGCAGGTCGAAGGTGACGTCCTGAATGGATGGCTGGTTCTTCGCCGTCAGATGCTCAACCTCCAGGATGACCTCTTTCGGCTGATTGGTTTTCTCCGGGAAGCGCTGGGTCAACTCACGACCGACCATCATGCCGATAATCTGATCCATGGTCATGCCCTTGAGCGGCTGAGTCGCCACCCACTGCCCATCCCGCAATATGGTGATCTCGTCACACAGCTGGAAGATCTCTTCCATCTTGTGGGAGATGTAGACGATGCCGCAGCCCTTCTCTTTCAGCTTGTTGATGATCTTGAAGAGGTGATTGACCTCTTTCTCGGTCAAGGAGGAGGTGGGCTCGTCCATGATGACAATCTTGGCATCATAAGAGAACGCCTTGGCGATCTCGATCATCTGCATCTGGGACACGGAGAGCGTGCCCACCTTGACCCGAGGATCGATATCAATATCCAGTTCGTCGAAGATATGTTTGGTGTCGTGGTACATCTTGCCGTGGTCGACGAACCAGCCCTTGGTGGGATAGCGGCCGAGCCACATGTTGTCCATCACGGTGCGCTGCAAGACCAGGTTCAACTCCTGGTGCACCATGGAGACGCCGTTCTCCAGCGCCTCTTTGGACGAGGTGAAGTTGACCTCCTCGCCCTTGAAGAAGATCTTGCCCTCATCCTTCTCATAAATGCCGAACAAGCACTTGAGCAGCGTGGATTTACCCGCGCCATTCTCGCCCATCAACGCATGCACAGAATGAGGACGGACCCGTAAATTGACATTATCGAGTGCCTTGACGCCGGGAAAGCTCTTACTGACGTCAATCATCTCCAACAGCCATTCTGATTGTTGCCGTGTTGTCATATCAGCCATCACATCGGGTTGAAATAGAGGGCAAGGGGTCACCTTGCCCAGGAGGAGGGAATTACTCGAATTGAGCCAGGTTGTCTTTGTCTACGCCCACGTAGGCAACGCGGACGACCTTGTTGTCGATCTTCCACTTGGTGCCTTCACCGGCCGGTTTGCCTTCAGCCAGGTTCTTGGTCAGCTCGAAGGTGGCTTTCGCCTGGTTGGCCGCATCGTTCAGCACTGTACCCGCCATGGCACCGCTCTTGACCATGGCCAGCGCCTCGGGCAACGCATCGACACCGAACACCGGAATGGCGGTCTTGCCTTGGGCCTTGAGGGATTCAACAGCGCCCATTGCCATGCCATCGTTATTGGCGATCACCACTTCAATCTTGTTGGCGTTGGGGCCGGAGATCCAGGCATCCATCTTGTCTTTAGCCATGGCGGTATCCCACATACCGGTATCCATGTGCAGCTGCTGGGTCTTGAGGCCGCCATCATTCAGGGTCTTGACGACATAGGTGGTGCGGGCTTCGGCATCCGGGTGGCCAGGCTCACCCTTGAGCAGCACGAACTGGATGACGCCATCCTTGTTCAGATCCCATTCCGGATGGGCTTTCCAATGTTTGGCGATCAGCTGACCCTGGATGATGCCTGACTCCTTGGAGTCGGTACCCACGTAGTAAGCCTTGTCATAGCTGGCGAGATCGGCCGCACTCGGTTCCTTGTTGTAGAACACCACGGGTACATCTTCGCCACGGGCTTTCTCAATCACGACAGGGGCCGCCGCAGGATCAACCAGGTTGATCGCCAGCGCCTTCACACCCTTGGCCAGCAGCACGTCGATCTGGTCGTTCTGCTTGGACTGGTCATTCTGGGAGTCATTCATCAGCAGCTCGACACCTGGGTTCGCCACTGCTTCCTTCTCAATTGCCTTGCGTACCACGGCCATGAAGTTGTCGTCGTACTTGTAGACGGTCACACCGATACGGGTTTCAGCGTGGGCGGTGGCACCGGCCGTCAGTCCCATCAGCAGGGCGGCAACTGTCGTGAGTTTTTTCATTGTTATGCTCCGATCTCTAATATCTGTTTTTGTAGGGAATGCTGTACACCATGTGAACTGGCGCGAGCCTAATGTAATCAGTTTGTTGTCTGGAGTTCTGTGATCCTGACGACAAAATGAAAACGTTTACACTCTGTTACACAGCAACAAATTCGTTAAATATTAACCACTTAAACACAACCAAGACTCAATCGATTCGTTTTGGCGTTCATGGGGGAGTCAGATTCAGCGTAGAACACAGTTCCAATAGTAGCTCCCTGGCCGCAGCCAATATTCTGGCCGCACGCTCTGGCTCCAGGAGTCATCACCTCCAACCCCCATGTGGAAGCCATCGAGACAGAGGTGCAGCCCACCCTCCGCCACCAGATCGGTCTGATGGCGGGCCAGGGCGAGTTGCGGCTGGCTGTAACGGCTGACGCTGAAGTGGAACTTGCCAGCGATGGTGATCTCCCCCAGCTGCAGCCGGCGGGTATCGCAACGCAGTCCGTTGTCGGTCGGGAACACATAGGGGGTATGCAGGGCATCGAGCGGCAGTTGCCAGCGACCGAGATCGGCGGCGAGCAGGCGATCCGGGTAGTTCTCATGGGGGCCTCGCCCCAGCCAGCTCACTTCGTCGATCTCGTCAACCAGCCAGAGCCTGGCCCCGATGCGGGGTAGCGACGGCAGGGAGGCGGCGACCTCCACCTCGATGGCAAGCGCCATGGCGCCATCGGCACCGAAGCTGTGGCGCCAGTGGGTCAGCAGCTTGAGCTCTTCTCCGACGAAGTAACCGTGCCGGACCAGCGCTGTCCCCTGGTCCGGGTTCACCGTCAGCCCCAGGCAGCGATGCTGCAGGTCATTGAGTCCAGCCTCCTGCCAGCGGGCGATCCAGGCGTTGGGATCTATGTGATCCGCCTCGCTGGCGCCTATGTCGTTGTCCAGCGGCGCGCGGTAGAAGTGATCGGCGATGGCATCTCTCAGCCTCTCCTGCCCCTGCTTTTGCCAGCTGCGGATGCGGCCGCTGGTCTTGTCCAGTTGCCACTCGCTGCCAGCCGCACAGACGAGCCAATGATCCGGCTGCTCCTTTATCGTGGCGGGGTTAAACGCCGCCGGTATCGCCATCGGTGTTGGCAGCATAAATTGCTGGCGAGCTACCTCGTGACCCGCCTCGGCCCAGGCCGTGGCGCCCTGCTGCACTATGGCCAGCTCCAACCAGGCCAGAGAGCCCGCGGCGAAGCTCGGCAGCTGCTCCAGCAGAGCCAGGCTCAGGCTGGCCTGGGGTGCCAGGCCGAGCGGGCATTCCCCCTGCGCCAGCACGGCGCCATCCTCACACAGCCGCCAGCGCAGCAGCTCGTTGTCCGTGGCGCGGAACAGGTAGTCGCTGGTGATCTCGACCTCCAGCGGCCGTTGGCTTTTCAGCGCCAACACGAAGGGCTGCTGGGCACGCTTGGCCTCGAACAGGGCGGGATGAGGGGTCCTGTCCGGGAACAGCAGGCCGTTGCAGCAGAATTGGCGATCGTTGGGCATGTCGCCGAAGTCGCCGCCGTAGGCCCAGTAGTGGCGGCCATCGTCGGTCGCCTTGTCGAGCCCCTGATCGACCCAGTCCCAGACAAAGCCGCCCTGCAGGCGGGGATGATCGCGAAACGCCTGCCAGTAGTGGGCAAAGCCCCCCAGGCTGTTGCCCATGGCATGGGCGTACTCGCACAGGATCAGCGGTCGGGTCTCGTCTGGAAGCCCGATCCACTTGGCCAGCGCCCACTTGGGCACCGCCGGGAAGGGTTGATCCTGGTGGGTGCGGGCATACATGGGGCAGATGATGTCGGTGGCCGGGGTATCGGCCCCGCCCCCCTCGTACTGGACCGGGCGGCTCGGATCGGCGCGCTTGACCCACTGGTACATGGCATCGTGGGCGGGGCCATAGCCGGACTCGTTGCCCAGGGACCAGATGATGATGCTGGGATGGTTGAAGTCCCGCGCCACCATGCGGGTGACCCGCTCCAGGAAGGCGCCGCTCCAGGCGGGATCCTGCGCCAGCCGCCCCATGGGGGTCATGCCGTGGGTCTCCAGATTCGCCTCGTCCACCACATAGAGGCCAAGCCGGTCACACAGTCGATAAAACTCGGGGTGATTGGGGTAGTGGGAGCAGCGCACCGCGTTGAAGTTGTGCTGCTTCATCAGCCGCAGATCCTGCTCCATGGCGGCCGGGGTCACCACATGGCCCAGGGCGGGATCGTGCTCGTGGCGATTGGCGCCGAGGATCAGCAGGGGCTGGCCGTTGACCCGCAGCAGACCGCCACGGATCTCCACCGCCCGAAAGCCCACGTCATGGGCCTCGCTCTCGATGGGCAGGCCCTGCTCGTCCAGCAGCGTCAGGGTCAGGCGATAGAGATGAGGGGTCTCGGCGCTCCACTTATGGGGCGCGACGACCTCCAGCCACAGCTCGGCGCGATCCCCGAAGGCTCCCTTCTCGTCGATGGCCCCGGTGCCGAGCGGCTGGCGTCGGCGGGTGATCAACTCGTCGCCATGATAGAGACTCGCCTCCACCGCCAGCCCGCTGCCATCGTTGACCTGCAGCGCCACCTTGAGGCGGGCATCCCGGTAGCAGGCATCCAGCAGCGGCGTGACCCGCACGTCCAGCAAATGGCGCTCGGGTTTGTGGAGCAGGCTGACGGAGCGGAAGATGCCGCTGAGGCGCCACATGTCCTGATCCTCCAGATAGGAGCCATCGGACCAGCGCAGCACCAGCGCCGCCAGTCGGTTGGGACCGGCCTGCAGGAAGGGGCTGAGATCGAATTCGGCGGGCAGCCGGCTGTCCTGGGAGTAACCGACCCAGCGACCGTTGCAGAACAGATAGAAGGCGCTGTCGACCCCACCGAAGATGATCCGGGTCTGGCCCTCTGCCAGCCAGTCGGCAGGCAGGTCGAACTCACGGGAGTAGCAGCCGGTCGGATTGGCCGCCGGCACCCTGGGCGGATCGCAGGGGAAGGGATACTTGATATTGGTGTAGATGGGGCGATCGAAGCCCTGCAACTGCCAGTTGCCCGGCACAGCGACGGTCGCCGCCTCCGGCAGATCCTGATGCAACCAGGCATCGGGCACCTGTTCGGGCGCCGCGAAGAAGGAGAACTGCCAGTCGCCATCGAGCAACAACCGTGACGGCGAGGCGAGCCCGCTCCGCGCATCGGCCTCGCTGCGCCAGCTGGACAGCTGGGTATGGGCTGGCAGCCGGTTGACGGCGGTAATGGCCTGGGTCTGCCAGTCCTGACGGGCCAAGATCTCCCTGATCATCCTCTCTCTTCCTGTATGAGCGTTGAACACGTCAGCAGTGTAGGAGAGTTTCACACCCGAAACGGCGATCTCGCTCACACAGGTGTAAACGATTACACAGGAGATGTTAAGTAAAACAGGGTAAAAATGATTAAAGATGAGTAAAAAACGGCGAGCGTCGCCATGAGTGGACTCACGGCGACGATAAAACGGAATGGCGGGATTCGTTCAGGCTCACATTTGGGTCATGGAGTGGCTATTGAGGCACGATCAGAGCCTGGCGGGATCACAGAATGAGGAGTGAACAGCAACCAGGGTGCATGTAAAGGGGCCGCCATCTCCCGCTCAATCGTCATCGAGGCAGGATCAGGGTCTGACGGGAATCATGGAGTGACGATTGAGCAGCAGCCTTGGCGTGCAGACGGGCCGTCATCTCCTGCTCAATCGTCATAGAAGCAGAATCAGGCCCTGACCGGAGCTACCGAGTGACGATTGATCAGGGTCGGGGTGTAGACGCGGCTCTGCACCACCTCGCTCTCGCCCGCGGCGAGTTGCAACGCCAGCTTGGCCGCCTGCGCCGCCATCAGCTCTATGGGGTAGCGCATGGTGGAAAGCTTGGGCCTCAGGTATCTGGCGTAGATGATGTCATCGAAGCCGACCACGGAGACCTCTTCCGGCACCTTGAGACCATTGTCGGCCAGCACCGAGATGGCCCCCGCCGCCATGGCGTCGTTGTAAGCCACCACGGCCGTGATGCTGAGCCCCTTGGCCAGCAGGTTGAGCATGGCGCGCTCCCCCCCCTCCTCATTGGGCATGCCGCTCTCGACCAGTTCGGGATCCGCACTCAGACCCGCCTCGAGCAGGGCATCCTGATAGCCCTGCAGGCGCTGCTGGGCATCCTCGATGGCATGATCCGAGCTGACGAAGGCGATGTGACGATGACCCAGCTCCAGCAGATGGCGGGTCGCGGTGGCGGCCCCCTGCCGGTTGTTGAGGGCGATGCAGCGCCCCCTCAGGGCCGGAATATCTCGATTGATCAACACCATGCCGGGTACCCGCAGGGCATAGTCGATCAACTCCTCATCGCTCAGCGCCTTACTGTGTACCACCAGCGCCTCGCAGCGTTTGCCGATCAACAGCTCGATGGACTCCCGCTCCTGCTGTGCCCTGTGAAAACCGTTACCCATCAGCAGGTGTAACCCCTGTTCCACCGCCACCGCAGCCACCCCCTTGACCAGGGCTCCGAAGAAGGGATCCGCCACATCGCCGACCACCACACCCATGGTGTCACAGGTCTGGTTGACCAGCGCCCGGGCGTTGGCATTGGGGGTGTAGCCCAGCTCGGCCATGGCTTTGCGCACCACCTCGCGGGAGGCGGCGCTGGCCTTGGGTGAGTTGTTCATCACCCGTGAAACCGTTGCCACCGATACGTTGGCCAAACGGGCGACATCCTTGATGGTACTCATGCTGTTTTCACTTATTTCACGGTTTTGGACGGGGCCATTATACCGAGCAATCCCACTGATGACAGGGGAAAAGCCGAGGTCGTTCATTTTTCCCTCAACAATTTTGTGTAATCGTTTACACAAATATGTTAGCCCGCTCACAGTTTGAGGGGGAGTGCCTCGGCTAGACTCCTGCTCAGGCTTTCCTATGTGGGGAACGGATAGTGGAGAAGAGGATGAAAGTACTGGTCACCGGCGGCTGTGGTTACATTGGCAGCCATACCTGCCTTGCCTTGCAGGCCGCAGGCATGGAACCCGTGGTGGTAGACAATCTGTGCAACAGCAAGCCCGGCGTGCTGGCGCGGATCGCCGCTATCAGCGGGCGTGAACCCCTGTTCTATCGGGGCGATATTCGTGACGAGGCCCTGCTGGATCGCATCTTCGCCGAGCAGGAGATCGAGGCGGTGATCCACTTCGCCGCCCTCAAGGCGGTCGGCGAGTCGACCCGCATCCCCCTCGACTACTACCAGAACAACCTGAGCGGCACCCTGGTCCTGCTGCAGGCCATGAAGCGCGCCGGCGTCCACAACCTGGTGTTCAGCTCCTCGGCCACCGTCTATGGTGACCCGGCAAGCACCCCCATCCGGGAAGATTTCCCGCGCAGCGCCACCAACCCCTACGGTCGATCCAAGCTGATCATCGAGCAGATCCTCGAGGATCTGCAGGCCGCCGAGCCCCACTGGAGCATGACGCTGCTGCGCTACTTCAACCCGGTCGGCGCCCACGAATCCGGCACCATGGGGGAGGATCCCCAGGGCATTCCCAACAATTTGATGCCCTTCCTGACCCAGGTCGCCATCGGCCGTCGCGACTGCCTCTCCGTCTTTGGAAACGATTACAACACCCTGGACGGCACCGGTGTGCGCGATTACATCCATGTGGTGGATCTCGCCGAGGGGCACGTCAAGGCGCTGCAGCACTGCACCCATAAGGGTGGCGTCCACCCCTACAACCTGGGTACCGGCCTGGGCCAGAGCGTGTTGCAGATGGTCGCGGCGTTCGAGGCGGCCTGCGGTCACCCCCTGCCCTATCGCATCGAGCCGAGACGCCCTGGCGACATCGCCGAGTGCTGGGCCGATCCGGCCAAGGCCGAGCGCGAGCTGGGCTGGCACGCCAGCCGGGATCTCGCCGCCATGTGCGCCGACAGCTGGCGCTGGCAATCCACCAATCCACAGGGGTATGAGTCGTGATGGCACACTCCTTCCCCATTAACGCCCCTGCGGCGGCTACCCTTTTCATTTCACCAGGCATTGAGGAGTGATGATGTTCAACCCGGTTGATCACCCCCACCGTCGTTTCAACCCGCTGACCGGCCAGTATGTGCTGGTCTCCCCCCACAGGGCCAAGCGCCCCTGGCAGGGTCAGGTTGAGAAGATAAGCCAGGCCCCGAGCCAGGCCCACGACCCCGACTGTTTCCTCTGCGCGGGCAATCGCCGGGTCACCGGCGACCAGAACCCCGACTATCAGGAGACCTTCGTCTTCACCAACGACTTCGCCGCCCTGATGCAGGACACCCCGGCCGCCAGCGACGCCCAGGATCCCCTGCTGCGACTGGAAGCCGCCCGTGGCACCAGCCGGGTCATCTGCTTCTCGCCGGATCACGGCAAGACCCTGCCCGAGCTGACGCTGCCCGCCATCGAGGCGGTGATCCAGACCTGGCGGGATCAGGTGAGTGAGCTCTCCGCTCAATGGGAGTGGGTGCAAGTATTTGAAAACAAAGGCGCCGTCATGGGCTGCTCCAACCCGCACCCCCATGGCCAGCTGTGGGGCAGCGACTTCCTGCCCAACGAGATCGCCCGCGAAGAGCAGCACCAGCGCGACTGGCTGGCCGAGCATGGCCGCCCGCTGCTGGTCGACTACGTGGAGCGGGAACTGAATGATCGCTCCCGCATCGTGGTGGAAACCGAGCACTGGCTGGCGGTGGTCCCCTTCTGGGCGGCCTGGCCGTTCGAGACCCTGCTGCTGCCCAAGGCCCATGTGCCCTCTCTGCTGAGCCTCAGCCCCGAGCAGCAACAGGATCTGGCGGTGGCGCTCAAGGAGCTCACCAGCCGCTACGACAACCTGTTCGAGTGCAGCTTCCCCTACTCCATGGGCTGGCACTTTGCGCCGCCCAACTCGGATTGCCCCGACGCCTGGCAGTTGCACGCCCACTTCTACCCGCCCCTGCTGCGCTCCGCCACCGTGCGCAAGTTCATGGTGGGCTTCGAGATGCTGGCCGAGACCCAGCGCGATCTGACCCCGGAGCAAGCCGCCGAGCGGCTGCGCGCGCTCAGCCCCATTCACTACAACCAAGCCAAAGAGGAAGCAGTATGACCCCCAGCCAACGCGTCAGCGCCGTCTATGCCGAGCAGTTTGAGCAGCCGCCCGAGCTGCTGGTGCGCGCCCCCGGTCGCGTCAACCTCATCGGCGAACACACAGATTACAATGACGGCTTCGTGCTGCCCTGCGCCATCGACTACGAGACCTGTGTCGCCATCGGCCTGCGCGACGACAACCTGGTGCAGGTGATCGCCGCCGACTACGACAACCAGCGCGATCTGTTCGATCTCGCGCAGCCCATCGAACACCATGCCGACCAGCGCTGGAGCGACTACATCCGCGGCGTGGTGAAGCACCTGCAGGCCCGCGGCCATGTGCTGCGCGGCCTCAATCTGGTGGTCTCCGGCAACGTGCCGCAGGGCACGGGCCTCTCCTCCTCCGCCTCGCTGGAGGTGGCCATAGGCCAGGCCTTCAAGGAGGCGCTGGGGCTTCACATCAGCCAGGCCGAGATCGCCCTCAATGGCCAGCAGGCGGAGAACCAGTTTGTCGGCTGCAACTGCGGCATCATGGATCAGATGATCTCCGCCAGCGGCAAGACGGATCACGCCCTGCTGCTGGACTGCCGCTCGCTGGAGACCCGCCTCATCCCCATGCCCGCCGATCTGGCGGTGCTGATCGTCAACTCCAACGTGCGCCGCGGCCTGGTGGACAGCGAATACAACACCCGCCGCCAGCAGTGTGAGACCGCCGCCCGCCACTATGGGGTCAAGGCGCTGCGGGATCTGGATCTGGCCGCACTGGAGGCCGGCAAGGCCGGGCTGGATGAAGCCTGCTATCGCCGTGCCCGCCACGTGGTGGGGGAAAACGCCCGCACCCTGGCCGCCGCCGATGCGCTGGCCTGCGGCGATCTGGTTCGCCTCGGCGAGCTGATGGGTCAATCCCATGTCGCCATGCGCGACGACTTCGAGATCACGGTGCCCGCCATCGACGGCCTGGTGGAGATCATCAAGGCACAGATCGGCACCCAGGGTGGCGTACGCATGACCGGCGGCGGCTTCGGCGGCTGCGTGGTCGCCCTGCTGCGCCCGGAGCAGGTGAATGAGGTGATCGCCGCGGTCGAGGCCCAGTACCCTGCCAAGTTCGGCCTCAAGGCGGACAGCTATGTCTGCCGCGCCAGCGCCGGAGCCGGGGTGATCGCATGAAGGAGTTCCATCTGCAGAATGACGCCGGGTTGCGCCTCGGCGTGCTCGACTTCGGTGCCACCCTGACCGCCCTCGAGCTGCCGGTCGATGGCCATTATCGCAACGTGCTGCTCGCCTGCGAACCGACCGACTACCCCGGGCAGAACGCCTATCTCGGTGCCATCGTCGGCCGTTTTGCCAACCGCATCGGTGGCGCCCGCCTGACACGGGACGGCCAGCACTGGTCCCTCGATGCCAACGAAGGCACCACCTGCCTGCACGGCGGCAGCCAGTCGTTGCATAACAGGGAGTGGCAGGTATCCGAGCTGGCCGGGGATCGCATTCGCCTACACACCCGGCTGGCCGACGGCGAGCAGGGCTTCCCCGGCAACCTGGATGTCAACCTGGAGTACCGGCTCGAACAGCAGGACTTGGTGATCGAACTCACCGCCACCACGGATGCGCCGACGCCGGTGAATCTCACCAGCCACGCCTACTTCAATCTGGATGGCGGCGATGTGCGCGAGCACAGCATCAGCATCGCGGCCGATCACTACCTGCCGATCGACGAGCACTCGCTGCCGCTGGGCAAGGCCGAGGTGACGGGCCCATTCGACCTGCGCCAGCGCCGCCTCGTTGGTGAGGAGTGGTTGAGTCACCCGCAGCAGATCGGGGCCTGTGGCTACGATCACTGCTTCCTGCTGAACCCGCTCCCCGGTCAAGCCGCCGTGACCCTGGTCTCGGGCGATGAGCGCCTTCGCATGGAGATGTATACCGACCAGCCTGGCGTGCAGCTCTACACTGGCAACTGGCTGGCGGGCACCCCGGCCAGAGGCGGCGGCGAGTGGCAGAACCATCAGGGACTCTGCCTGGAGGCGCAACAGCTGCCGGACAGCCCCAACCGCCCCGAGCTGGGGGATCCCTGGTTGCAACCGGGCGAGACCTACCGCCACGTCACCCGTTATCGCCTGATCCCCGCGCGCTAAGCCCCACTCTCTCTCCCAAAGGGAGGGAGAAGGGATTAGGGTTGCGTTGCCGTCGTCACCGCTGGGTGATGGCGGCTGCCAGTCCCCTTCTCCCCTCGCGGGAGCAGGGTGGGTAATGCAGGGAATATCTGACCGCTCAAATCCAATATCGTGAACCAGCCCCAACCCAGGAGTTTTTATGGATGACAACTACCTAGCGGCACCCGACCGTTACCAGCGCCAACCCTATCGCGCCGTGGGCCGCCACGGCCTGCGCCTGCCCAGCATAGGGCTGGGGCTCTGGCACAACTTCGGCGAGGGCAGCGATCCCGCCAAGGTGAAGGCCATGGTGCATCAGGCGTTCGATCTGGGCATCACCCACTTCGATCTGGCCAACAACTACGGACCGCCCCCCGGCTCCGCCGAGACCACCTTCGGCACCGTGCTCAAGCGCAGCCTGGCCCCCTATAGAGACGAGCTGATCATCGCCAGCAAGGCGGGCTACGTGATGTGGGATGGCCCCTATGGGGACGGCGGCAGCGCCAAGTACCTGTTTGCCAGCCTGCACCAGAGCCTGCGCCGACTCGGCCTCGACTACGTCGACATCTTCTATCACCACAGGCCGGACTCCCGCACCCCGCTGGAGGAGACCTGCCAGGCGCTGGCGCTGATGGTGCGTCAGGGCAAGGCGCTCTACGTCGGCCTCTCCAACTACCCGGCCGAACTGGCCGCCAGGGCGGCGACCCGGCTGGCGGAGCTCGGTACCCCCTGCCTGGTCAATCAGCTCAAATACTCCCTGTTCCAGCGGGAGATCGAGGCCGAGACCCTGCCGGTCTGCCGCGAGCAGGGGGTGGGGGTCGTGGCCTTCTCCCCCCTGGCCGGCGGCCTGCTCAGCGATCGCTACCTGGCCGGGATCCCCGCGGATTCCCGCGCCGCCAGCGCCAGCCCCTTCCTCCAGCCCGATCAGATCACCCCGGAGAAACTGGTCAGGATCCGGGCCCTGCATGCCCTGGCACAGCAGCGGGGGCAGGAGTTGTCACAGCTGGCACTGCAATGGGTGCTGCGCGATCCCGTGGTGAGCTGCGCCCTGATCGGCGCCAGCAATCCGCAGCAGATAGCCAGCGCGGTCGATGCCCTCAACCTGCCGCCGTTGGATGCCGAGTGGCAGCAAAAAATCCTGGCGGTGCTCCGCTGACTGCGGCGCAATATTCTCTGGTTGCCTGGGTTATTTTCCGCCATCATTGGTCGCCCCGACTCTGCTCGGGGCTGCTTTTATCCGGACCAATCAACCAAGAGATCTGAATCATGACAGAGTCCTACGCCCTGTTTGTCGCCTTTGTGCTGGGCATAGTGGAAGGCCTGACCGAGTTTCTGCCCGTTTCATCCACCGGCCACATGATCATCGTCGGCCACCTGCTCGGTTTCGAAGGCCCCAAGGCCGCCACCTTCGAGGTGGTCATTCAGATGGGCTCCATACTGGCGGTCGTGGCCGTGTTCTGGCGCCGGCTGTTCGGGCTGATTGGCATCCATTTCGGCCAGAAGCCAGCCAAGGGCCACGCCACCCTGTCGCTGATCCACATCATCCTCGGCATGCTGCCCGCCGTGGTCATAGGCCTGGCCATTCACAGCTGGATCAAGGCCAACCTGTTCGGCCCCGAGACGGTGATGTATGCCCTGGTCGCCGGCGGCATCCTGCTGATCATCGCCGAGAAGTTCCGCCCCTCGGTGCGCTCCGAGACCCTGGATGACATCAGTTACCAGCAGGCGCTCGGCATAGGCCTGTTCCAGTGCCTGGCGCTCTGGCCCGGCTTCTCCCGCTCCGGCGCCACCATCAGCGGCGGCATGCTGATGGGGATCAGCCGTCAGGCGGCGGCCGAGTTCTCCTTCATCCTGGCGGTGCCCATGATGGTGGCCGCCAGCGGACTGGATCTCTACAAGAGCCGCGACTTCCTCTCCATGGCCGACTTCCCCATGTTCGCGGTGGGTTTCGTCACCGCCTTCGTGGTGGCCATGATCGCCATCAAGACCTTCCTCGCGCTGATCCGCCGGCTCGACTTCATCCCGTTCGCCATCTACCGCTTCGTGGTGGCCTTCGCCGTCTATCTGGTGTTCGTGGCCTGAGCCACGCCGAGCGACCAACAAAAAGGGACCCGATGGGTCCCTTTTTTTATGCCTGCGACCGGCCTCAGTAGAGCCGATCCCTGAGGCCGTTCAGCAGCCGTGACAGCCCCCTGGTGAAGCGGACCGGGGCATCCAGCACCGTGTAGCAGAGGCAGCCGTCCGGGGTGTGCGGGCTGTGGGAGTGGCTGGCATCGCGCCAGATGAAGTCCCCCGCCTGATAGCGGACCTCGCCATCCTGGATGTTGCCCGCCAGCAGCAGGGTCAGTTCGTAGCCCTGATGGGTGTGCTCCGGGATGCGCCCGCCCGCCTCTATGTGCAGCAGGCTGGCCCGCGCCCCCTGCTCCACCAACGGCAGGCGGTGCTGGCGGATGGCGCCGACATGGCGCCAGTCAGCCTCATGGTAACGGGCAAGGGCCTTGGGCAGGGGATACTCCCGGCCGGCCACCCGCAGCTCGGGGACGGGGTCGGCGGCGCTCACCATGGGCAGCAGGGGTTGCTGCAGTATCTCCGCCAGCATGGCATCCAGCACCGGCACCATGGCCTCTTCGGGAGCCGGGGTCTCGAGATGGCGGGCCGCCAGCTCCTCCTCGCAGGCGTGCAGCCAGGCGCCACAATCGGCACAGAGTTCGCAGTGGGCCGAGACGCCGACCGTCAGCGGCAGTGGCAATTCGCCGGCGGCAAAGGCGCGCAGCATGACGTGGGTGGGATGGGCTTTAATCATGCTCTTGCTCCACATGCTCTTTCAGCTTCTGCAATGCCAGCCGCAGCCTGGACTTGATGGTACCGAGCGGGACCCCAAGCAGATCCGCCAGCTCCTGCTGGGAGAGTTCCTGCAGGTAGATGCCGCGCACCACCTGCTGCTGGGCCTGGGGCAGGGCGTCCAGATGGTGCGCCATCTGGCTCGTCAGCACGGCCCCTTCCCCCTCGCTCAGCCGATCCTCTTCCGCCCTGAACTCCAGCACGGGCCACAGCTCCTCGGCGCAGAGATCCTCCTTGCTGGCCCGGCGCCGGCGCAGCATGTCGAAACACTGGTTGCGCATCACCGTGTAGATCCAGGTGGTGGGGGCGCCCCGCTCGGGGTGATAGAGCCGCGCCTTCTGCCAGACCAGCAGCATGGTCTCCTGCACCAGCTCTAGGGCATTGGCTTCGCTGCCGAGATGGCGCAGGCCATAGCCGCGGATGCGGGGGGCGAAGTGGTGAAACAGGGCGGCGAAGGCAGCCTTGTCGGCCTGCTCCGCCACGCGCAGCAGGTTCGCCTTCAGGTCACCATCTGGGTTATCCATGCGGGTCGAGGTCCTGTGACGGATAAGTGATGGGTGGCTAGTATATGTCATCGCGCCCTACCTTGATGGCTATCGCCCTTGCCAGTACGACGGCCAGTGAAAAAAGATCATCCCGCCCCATGCCGTCAATGGCTCGCCACCAGCAGCCCGCTCAGCAGCGAGAGCGCCGGCTGGTTGTTCTCGGCCGCCACCAGCCACTGTTTCTGCTCCACCGGGATGGGCAGCACCTCGAGCCAGCGCTGCGCCACCCAGCTGGCGTCATCCCAGTCGGGGGTGGGGTAGAGCGCCGCGTATTCGGGGTAATCGTTGAACACATCCTGCAACGCCTTGACCAGGGAGTGCTGATCCGCATTGAGCCGGCTGGTCTGCCAGGGGGGCAGCGGCTCCACCTCGCCCACCCGCAGACCATCGGACTCCTGCCACAGATCGACTATCCTGACCCGCGCCACCCCGAGCACGGTGATGCCGAGCAGGCCGTCCGGCAGCAGATCGAAATCGATGATCCGCACCCGGGTGGCGATGGGGTACATGTTGCGCAGCGCCTCCGGCTGACGGGGATCCAGCATGCAGATGGCAAATTCCCGCGTCTGCGCCTCGGCGACCATGCGCTGATACCTGGGCTCGAAGATGCGCAGCGGCATGATGCCACCGGGCAGCAGGTGAGCGGAGAGCGGAAACAGCGCCAGTTTCATCAGGATCATCCTCCAACGACTTCCTCTGATGATACGACCGTGGCACGGGACGGGATCATTCAGATCGAGATGGAATAAAAAACCCGTTAACAATCAGGGGAAAATAGCCTGGACAAGCCGCTTCGATATGCAGTAGAAATGGATAACCACCACTTATTCCAATCAATATTCTGTATTGTGGTGGAAAACGCAGTGAAATATCCGCCGTGCCAATACGGGCGGGCCATTCCTATAGTTTTCTCGGCCCGATGCGGGTAAAATTCACGCCCTTATCTAGTCAGTCATTTTTCGACGCGCAACCTCGGTGGTCAGTTATGAAAGAGCATATTCATCATCTACTTGAACAAACGGTAGCCAATCTCAAGTCCGCGGGCGTGTTGCCGGCCGACCTGGAAGCCCGGGTGCAAGTAGACCGATGCAAGGAGAAGGCTCACGGTGACCTGGCCACCAACCTGGCCATGCTGCTGGCCAAACCGGCCCGCAAGAATCCCCGCGAGCTGGCCACTGCCATCATCGAGCACCTGCCCGCCTCCGACCTGATCGCCAAGGTCGAGATCGCCGGCCCCGGCTTCATCAACTTCTTCTTCGACCAGCGCTGGCTGGCCGGCCAGGTCGAGGCCATGGTGACCTCCGCCAACGCCAACGTGAAGCTGCCGACCCCGCAGACAGTGGTGGTGGATTACTCCGCCCCCAACGTGGCCAAGGAGATGGCGGTGCACCACATCCGCTCCACCGTGCTCGGTGACGTGGCGGCCCGCGCCCTGGAGTTCCTCGGCCACAAGGTGGTGCGCGCCAACCACATCGGCGACTGGGGCACCCAGTTCGGCATGCTGATCGCCTATCTGGAGAAGATGGCCAACGAGCACGCCAGCGACATGGCGCTCAAGGATCTGGAAGCCTTCTACACCCAGGCCAAGCGTTGCTACGACGAAGACGAAGCCTTCGCCGAGCGCGCCCGCAACTACGTGGTCAAGCTGCAGGGTGGCGATGAGTACTGCCGCACCATGTGGAAGAAGCTCGTCGACATGACCATGGAACAGAACCAGATCAACTACGACCGCCTGAATGTCTCCCTGACCAACAAGGACATCATGGGCGAGTCCATGTACAACGACATGCTGCCCGCCATCGTCACCGACCTGAAAGCCAAGGGGCTGGCGGTCGAGAGCGAAGGCGCCACCGTGGTGTTCCTCGACGAATTCAAGAACAAGGATGGCGAGCCCATGGGCGTCATCATCCAGAAGAGCGATGGCGGCTTCCTCTACACCACCACCGACATCGCCTGTGCCAAGTACCGTTACGAGACCCTGGGCGCCGACCGGGTGATGTACTTCATCGACTCCCGTCAGCACCAGCACCTGATGCAGGCCTGGACCATCACCCGCAAGGCGGGCTATGTGCCGGAGTCCGTGCCCCTCGAGCACCACGCCTTCGGCATGATGCTGGGCAAGGATGGCCGTCCCTACAAGACCCGCTCCGGCGGCACCGTCAAGCTGGTCGATCTGCTGAACGAGGCCGAGGAGCGCGCCGCCGCCCTGCTGGAGAGCCGCAACAGCGACCTCAGCGCCGAGGAGAAGGCCCAGGTGGTGCACGCCATCGCCATGGGTGCGGTCAAGTATGCGGATCTGTCCAAGAACCGCACCACCGACTACATCTTCGACTGGGACATGATGCTCTCCTTTGAAGGCAACACGGCCCCTTACCTGCAGTACGCCTACACCCGCATCCAGTCCATCTTCCGCAAGGCCGGCGTCGACGCCGAGACCCTGGGCGGCAAGGTGGTGCTGAACGAAGAGGCGGAAGAGGTGCTGGCCCAGAAGCTGATCCAGTTCTCCGATGCCATCAACGGCGTGGCGGACAAGGGGATGCCGCACCTGCTCTGTACCTACCTGTACGAGCTGTCCGGCAACTTCATGACCTTCTACGAAGCCTGCCCGATCAACAAGGACGGCGTCGACGAGGTCAGCCGCCAGAGCCGTCTGTTGCTGTGCGCCGCCACCGCCAAGGTCCTGAAACTGGGTCTGGGCGTGCTGGGCATCCATACCCTGGAGCGCATGTAATAGATGGCAACCCGGGATTACGTCGGCAACAGCCCGAGAAGACGGGCCGGTGGTCGTAACACCAAGAAAGCGGCACCTCGCCGCTTTCCTGTTATCCCGGCACTGCTGGCCGGGGCCCTGCTCGTCGGCTTCGGCGCCTTCCTCTACCTGATCAATGGCAAGGGCGCCGATGCCCCGACCATAGAGGAGCAGGTCAAGGCCAACAAGCCGAAGGCGCAGGGCAGTGGCCTGCCACAGGAGAAGTGGAGCTACATCGAGCGGCTGGAGAACAAGCAGGTGGACATCATGGAGCCGCCGCCCCAGCCGGGGGTGCCGCCACCGGCGCCCACCCTCACCCTGCAGCCCGAGAAACTGCCGCAGCCGGTACCGACCGACATCCCCCAACCGGGGACGCCCATCGGCCAGGTGCAGCCGTACCAGCCGCAACCGGTTCAGCCCGCCAAGCCGGCCCCCGTGGCCAGTGCCCAGGAGCAGGTGATCGACCGCAAGGCCGAGCTCGCGCGGATGGAGAAGGAGCTGCGGGCCGAGCAGGAGAAGGCCAAGGCGGCCGCGGCGCAGCAGACTGCGGCGGCAGACAGTGGTCGCTACATGATGCAGTGTGCCGCCCTGCGCTCACAGGATTCCGCCGAATCGCTCAAGGCGCGCATCGCCTTCGGCGCCGGCCTCTCCTCCAGCCTGCAGGTGGTGAATGGCGCCAACGGCACCGTCTACAAGGTGATGGTCGGCCCCTTCAGCGGCAAGCCCGCCGTCGATGCCGCCAACCGCAAGCTGCAAGGCGCCGGCATCAGCGGCTGTATCCCCAAGAAGGGCTGATACTCGTTCGCTCCAGACAGCAGGCAGGGCTCAACACCCTGCCTTCTTTTTATCCGCCGTTTGGCCTGCAGGCCATATGACGCCCTCTCTTATCCGCGCCATCGGCAGGGTTGAAAAACTCCGGCCTGACCCCCATCTTTCTTGCCATGCACAGTCAGGCCGTTTTTCGGCTCAAGCGAGGTAAGTAAAGTGACTACCATAGTTTCAGTCCGCCGCAACGGCCAAGTCGTGATCGGGGGGGATGGCCAGGTATCCCTCGGCAACACCGTCATGAAGGGTAACGCCCGCAAGGTTCATCGTCTCTATAACGGCAAGGTGCTGGCGGGCTTCGCCGGCGGTACCGCCGATGCCTTCACCCTGCTCGAGCGCTTCGAGGCCAAGCTGCAGGCCCACCAGGGCAATCTGGAGCGCGCCGCCGTGGCGCTGGCCAAAGACTGGCGCACCGATCGCGCCCTGCGCCGCCTCGAGGCCCTGCTGGCGGTCGCCGATGAGCACAAGTCCTTCATCATCACCGGCAACGGTGACGTGGTGCAGCCGGAGCATGATCTCATCGCCATCGGCTCGGGCGGCAACTTCGCCCAGTCGGCGGCCACCGCCTTGCTGGAGAACACCGAGCTGGATGCCAAGAGCATCGTCGAGAAGTCCCTCAAGATCGCCGGTGACATCTGCGTCTTCACCAACCAGCATCACACGGTTGAAGTGCTGGAGTACGCACCCAAAGAGACCGAGCCGAAGTAAGGCCCCTCTTTGCCAATTTGCAAGGGGTGGGCCCTGCCCGCCCCGGATACAGGAATGCCATCATGTCCGAGATGACCCCGAGAGAAATCGTTCACGAGCTGGACCGCCACATCATCGGCCAGGCCGATGCCAAGCGGGCGGTGGCCGTCGCCCTGCGTAACCGCTGGCGCCGGATGCAGCTCAGCGAGGAGATGCGCCACGAGGTGACGCCGAAGAACATCCTGATGATAGGCCCGACCGGTGTCGGCAAGACCGAGATCGCCCGCCGCCTCGCCAAGCTGGCCAACGCCCCCTTCATCAAGGTGGAAGCGACCAAGTTCACCGAGGTGGGCTACGTGGGCAAGGAAGTGGACAGCATCATCCGCGATCTGACCGATGTCGCCATCAAGCTGGTGCGCGAGACCGAGATGGAGAAGATGAAATACCGCGCCGAGGAAGCCGCCGAGGAGCGCATCCTCGACGCCCTGCTGCCCAACCCGCGCAACAGCTGGGGCGAGGAGGAGAAGGCCGACAACTCCAACACCCGCCAGGTGTTCCGCAAGAAACTGCGGGAAGGCCAGCTGGATGACAAGGAGATCGAACTCGAGCTCTCCGCCAGCCCCATGGGGGTCGACATCATGACCCCGCCGGGCATGGAAGAGATGGCGAACCAGCTGCAGGGCCTGTTCCAGAACCTGGGTCAGCAGCAGAAGAAGAAGCGCAAGATCAAGGTCAAGGAGGCCATGAAGGTGCTGATCGAGGAGGAGGCCGCCCGTCTGGTCAACCCGGAAGAGTTGAAGCAGAAGGCGATCCACGCGGTCGAGAACAACGGCATCGTCTTCCTCGACGAGATCGACAAGATCTGCAAGCGCGGTGAGAGCTCGGGCCCCGACGTCTCCCGCGAGGGGGTACAGCGGGATCTGCTGCCGCTGGTCGAGGGCTGCACCGTCAACACCAAGCACGGCATGGTGAAGACAGACCACATACTGTTCGTCGCCTCCGGCGCCTTCCAGGTGGCACGCCCGTCGGATCTCATCCCCGAGCTGCAGGGCCGTCTGCCGATCCGGGTCGAGCTGACCGCGCTGACCACCGAAGACTTCGAGCGCATCCTGACCGAACCGAACGCCTCCCTCACCGACCAGTACCAGGCGCTGATGGCGACCGAAGGGGTCAAGATCGAGTTCACCAAGGATGGTATCCGCCGCCTGGCCGAGGCCGCCTGGCAGGTCAACGAGCGCACCGAGAACATCGGCGCCCGCCGCCTGCACACCGTGATGGAGCGGCTGATGGAGGACATCTCCTACGATGCCTCCGAGCAGTCCGGCGCGACCTTCGTGATCGACGCCGACTACGTCAACGCCCACCTCGGCAAGCTGATCGAGGACGAGGATCTGAGCCGCTTTATCCTGTAAGGCCGACGCTATTACGCCCTAAAAACGCCTCCCGATGGAGGCGTTTTTTTATGCCTTATCGTTTCCTCGTCATCTCAATCTCGGCTCACCGCCAGTGCCCCCTCGAGGCGGCGTCCGACCAGCCAGAGTGCCCCGCCGATCAACAAGCCTGCCAGGGCAAAGCTGGCCTGCATGGCAAACGCCAGATCCGCCGCCATGGCCGTAGCCAGACTGTGCGTGCCGGCCAGGCTGGCAAACAGGCCACCGAGCCCGGCGGCCCCCGTCAGCTGGCCCAGATTGCGCGACAGGGTCAGCAAGCCGGCCACGGCCCCCCTCGTCTGCTCGCTCGCCGCCCCCACCAGGGCACTGTTGTTGGCAGTCTGGAACAGGGCATAGCCGGCGGTCAGCAGCAAGATGGGCAGCAGATAACCGAGCGGGCCCAGCCCGCTACTCAGGGTCGCCAGCCCGAGGGCCGCGCTCGCCATGGCCATCAGCCCCAGCCGCACCACAGGCCCGGCACCCAGCCTGTCCACCAGCCAGCCGGCGGGCATCCCCGTCAGGGCCGCCAGCAGCGGCCCGCCCGAGATCATGAACCCGACCGTCCCCAGATCGAGGCCGAACGCTCCCCGCAGGTAGAAGGGGCCGATCAGCAGGCTCGCCACCATCACGCTGGCCACCAGCGCACTGGCGAGCAGGCCGCCGCGCAGGCGGGACTCGGCCAGCAGCGCCAGCGGTAACAAGGGGGAGCAAGCGAGGCGCTCGTGGCGCACGAACAGCGCGGCGACGAGCAGCGCCCCCGCTCCCCAGCAGAGCGCCAGCACGCCCCCCGAGGTCAGCGCCAGCCCGTAGCAGAGCAGCGCCATCACCAGCATCAGCAGGCGCGCCAGGGGGATGCTTTCCTTTTTCGGCGGTGCACCCTCCGCAGGCAGGCCGAGCAGGCCGGCCCCCAGCGCCAGCAAACTGACGGGCACCAGCAGCAGGAAGGGCGCCTGCCAGCCGAACGCACCTATCAACAGGCCGCCGAACGAGGGGCCGAGGGCAGTGCCGCAGGCCGACAGGGTACCGAGCAGACCCATGCCCCAGCCACGGCGCGCCGGCCCCACCAGCTGCCCCACCATGGCCAGCGCGAGCACCAGCATGCAGGCCGCCCCGGCCCCCTGCAGGGCCCGCGCCGCGATCAGCCAGCCGAGGGAGGGCGCCAGGGCGCACAGCAGGGAGGCCAGCGCAAACAGCCCCAGGCCCCAGAGCAGCAGGCGACGCCGGCCGAGCCGGTCACCGAGCCGCCCGGCCACCACCGTCAGGCAGGTGAGCCCCAGCAGGTAGGCCACCAGCACCCACTGCACGCCGGCAAAGGGCACGGCAAACGCCTGCTCCAACGCCGGCAGCACCATGTTGGCCATGCTCCCCGCCAGCATGGGCAGCAGGGTGGCGAGCCCGAGCGCCAGCAGGCCGAGGCGGCGAGTCAGAGGGGGCGAAAGAACGATATTGTGTGGCATGGGCATGAGCTCCGGCGGACTAGGATGCCGACAAGGCTAGCCAGCAAGCTGAACCGGCGGAAGACGCACGACTTGCAGCTTATAGCTGCACGGCACGCCATATGAAGGCGCCCATTCTCGCGTATGATGAGGCGAGAGGCGTCGCCATGAGGCGGTCACCCTGAAGGCTCGGCGAGGCAAAGATCATGAGCACACCCGATTTCAATCTGCTGCTAACCCTGGAGGCGCTGCTCGATGAGGGCAGCGTGGCCGGCGCCGCCAGACGGCTGCGGCTCAGCCCCTCCGCCATGAGCCGGGCGCTGGCCCGGCTGCGCGCGACCACGGGGGATCCTCTGCTGGTGCGGGCCGGCCGGGGGCTGGTGCCCACCCCGCGCGCCCTGGTCCTGCGCGAGCAGGTCAGCCAGCTGGTGCAGGAGGCAGAGGCCGTGCTGCGCCCCCAGCAGGAGGTGGATCCGGCCAGCCTGGTGCGCACCTTCCGGCTGAGGGCCAGCGACGGTTTCGTGGAGAGCGTCGGGGCGGCCCTGCTGACCCGGCTCGCCACCGAGGCGCCCGGGGTGCGGCTGCATTTCATGGCCAAGCCCGACAAGGAGAGCCACGCCCTGCGCGGCGGTGAGCTGGATTTCGAGACCGGGGTGATCGGCGCCAACACGGCGCCCGAGCTGCACACCCAGGCGCTGTTCCAGGATCGCTTCGTCGCCGTGGTGCGCCCCGGTCATCCCCTGTGCGAAGGCCCCCTGACCGCCGCCCGCTATGCCGCCGCCCGCCACATCATGGTGTCACGCCGGGGGCAGGAGCACGGCCCCGTCGATGAGGCGCTCGCCGTCTTCAAGCTGGAGCGCACCATCACCACCCTGGTGCCGGGGTTTGCTACTGCGCTGGCGCTGGTGCGGGGCAGCGATCTGGTGGCCACGGTGCCCGCCCTGCACTGCGCCGCCCTGCACGCCGATCTGGTGACCCTGCCCCTGCCCTTCCCCTTGCCCAAAATCACCCTGGCCCTGCTCTGGCATCCCCGGCTGGATGCCGATCCGGCTCACCGCTGGCTGCGCCATCTCATCCGTGAGACCTGCGCCCGCGCGCCCTATCAAACGCCACAGCCGGCGCGCTGATCCCGGGGCAGCTCCCCGCGTGGGAGCGTGCGATAGACACCTCCTCGCCGAGGTGTTTTTTCATCATGGTTGGCGAGCCAGGCCACCCAGCCGAATGATGAAAGTGAACGAGCTGCGGCCCACGAACGAGCCGCCGGTCTATCGCCACCCTCCCCGCCTGACCGCCGACCCACCGACGGTGGCCGCAGCCCCCTATTGCCATTTGACACGCAACCAGCCTAATTGCACCACTGGTATACCTATTTATGCATAGCTTTCTATTTCACCAACTTACCTCTGAGGGGATATATAAATAGACACTTGATTTGCATCAATTGCCCGCCCCCCGTGACTGGGTAGCCTAACGCCAGAATGACGTTTTATTACTCCAAATCAGAGGCAATCATGAGCAAAGTCAGACTGGCCGTCATAGGGAACGGCATGGTGGGGCACCGCTTCATCGAAGAGTTGATCGAGCGGGCCGATCCGGGCCGGTTCGAGATCACCGTCTTCGGTGCAGAACCCCGTCCCGCCTACGATCGTGTCCATCTCTCCTCCTACTTCTCCCACCACACCAGCGAAGATCTCTCCCTCGTCAAACCCGGTTTCTACGAGAAGCACGGCATCCGTCTGCTGCTCGGCGAGGCGGTGAAAAAAATCGACAGGGCGGCCCGCGAGGTGCACTCCAACAAGGGCACAGTGGTCGGCTATGACAAGCTGGTGCTGGCCACCGGCTCCTACCCCTGGGTGCCGCCGATCCAGGGCAGCCAGCACCACGAGTGCTTCGTCTATCGCACCATCGAGGATCTGAAGGCCATCCGCAGCGCCGCCAAGAGCGGCAAGAGCGGCGTGGTGGTGGGTGGCGGTCTGCTCGGGCTGGAGGCGGCCGGTGCCCTCAAGGCGCTGGGCCTCGAGACCCACGTGGTGGAGTTCGCCCCTGTGCTGATGGCGGAGCAGCTCGACGGTCAGGGTGGCCAGCTGCTGCGCCGCAAGATCGAGTCCATGGGCGTGCAGGTGCACACCAGCAAGAGCACCAGCGAGATCCTGATGCACGGCGGCAAGGAGGCCAAACACCGCCTCGCCTTCGCCGACGGCAGCACGCTTGACGTGGATGTGGTGGTCTTCTCCACCGGCATACGTCCGCAGGACACCCTGGGCCGCTACTGTGAACTGGCCATAGCCCCGCGTGGCGGCGTCGTGGTCGACGATCACTGCCTCACCTCCGACCCCGACATCTATGCCATCGGCGAGTGCGCCGCCTGGCAAGGCCGCTTCTTCGGCCTGGTGGCACCGGGTTACAAGATGGCCCAGATCACGGTGGATCACCTGCTCGGCGGCGACAGCCGCTTCGAGGGGGCGGACATGAGCGCCAAGCTCAAGCTGCTCGGCGTCTCCGTCGGCTCCATCGGCGATGCCCACGGCCGCACGCCCGGCAGCCACAGCTATGTGTTCCAGGACGATCAGGCCGGGGTCTACAAGCGGATAGTGGTGAGCGAAGACAACAGTCGCCTGCTCGGCGCCGTGCTGGTCGGCGATGTGGATGACTACGGCAACCTGCTGCAGCTGATGCTCAACGTCATGCCGCTGCCATCCCACCCGGACACCCTGATCCTGCCCGCCTATGCCGGTGCCAAGCCGACCCTGGGGGTAGATGCCCTGCCGTCCACCGCCCAGATCTGCTCCTGCTTCGACGTCTCCAAGGGCGACATCGCCCAGGCGGTGGCCGAGGGTCACACCACGCTGGCCGCCATCAAGCAGCACACCAAGGCCGGGACCGGTTGCGGCGGCTGCGTGCCGCTCATCAGCCAGGTGCTCAACGCCGAGCTGGTGAAGCAGGGTATAGAGGTCAACAACCACCTCTGCGCCCACTTCCCCCACTCCCGCCAGGAGCTGTTCCACCTGGTCAAGGTGGAAGGGATCAAGAGCTTCGACGAGCTGCTGGCGAGGCACGGTCAGGGCTATGGCTGCGAGGTGTGCAAACCCACGGTCGGCTCCATCCTCGCCTCCTGCTGGAACGGCCATGTGCTGAGCCCGCAGAACACCCAGCTGCAGGACACCAACGACATCTTCCTCGGCAACATGCAGAAGGACGGCAGCTACTCCGTCATCCCGCGCATGGCCGGTGGCGAGGTGACCCCGGCAGGGCTGCTGGCGGTGGCCGAGGTGGCCCGCGACTACCAGCTCTACACCAAGATCACCGGCGCCCAGCGCATCGGCCTGTTCGGTGCCCAGAAGGATGATCTGCCCGCCATCTGGCGGAAATTGCTGGCCGCCGGCTTCGAGACCGGCCAGGCCTACGCCAAGGCACTGCGCATGGCCAAGACCTGCGTCGGCAGCACCTGGTGCCGCTTCGGCGTGCAGGACAGCGTCGGCCTCGGGGTCTTCCTCGAGAACCGCTACAAGGGCATTCGCACCCCGCACAAGATGAAGTTCGGTGTCTCCGGCTGTACCCGCGAATGTGCGGAAGCCCAGGGCAAGGATGTCGGCATTATCGCCACAGACGCGGGCTGGAACCTCTATGTGGGCGGCAACGGCGGCATGAAGCCGCGCCACGCCGATCTGCTGGCCTCAGACCTCGACCGCGAGACGCTGATCAAGCTGATCGACCGCTTCATGATGTTCTACGTCACCAGCGCCGACAAACTGCAGCGCACCTCGGTCTGGCTCGGCAACCTGGAAGGGGGCGTCGACTACCTGCGCGAGGTGATAGTCGACGACAAGCTGGGACTGAATGAGACCCTGGAACGTGACATCCAGGTGCTGATCGACGGCTACGAGTGCGAGTGGTCTCGCACCCTGAATGAAGAGGAGGCGCTCAAGCGTTTCAGCCACTTCATCAACAGCGGCAAACGCGACCCTGACGTGCAGTTCGTCCGCGAGCGTGACCAGCATAGGCCCGCCACCCCGGCGGAGCGCATCCCCGTCTACCAGATCGAGGTGGAAACCAAATGATGAAACTTGCCTGCCAACTCAACGACATACTGCCGGGAACCGGCGTCTGCGCTCTGCTCGAGGGGCGCCAGATCGCGCTGTTCCGCCCGAGCGCGGCGGCCGAGGTGTTCGCCATCGACAACCGGGATCCCTTCTTCGCCGCCAACGTGCTGTCGCGGGGCATCATCTGCGAACACGACGGCGCGCTCTGGGTGGCCAGCCCGCTCAAGAAGCAGCGCTTTCGCCTGAGCGACGGCCACTGCTTCGAAAACCCGGCCATGTCGGTGCAGAGCTACCCCGTTGAAGTGCGTGACCAGCAGGTCTGGGTCGCCGTCTAATCCCATACACATCAGGGCGGCCTGCGGGCGGCCCGTTTAAAGAGAACCAGCATGTATACCGACACCATCAACAAGTGCGCCGCCAACGCGGCCCGCATCAACCGCTTCGAGCGGGACGACAAACTCGGCTTCTGGCTGAGCTCCGCCATGGCGGGGGCCTATGTGGGCCTGGGCATCATCCTCATCTTCACCCTAGGCAACCTGGTGGATCCGGCCATCCGTCCGCTGGTGATGGGGGCCACCTTCGGCATCGCCCTGACCCTGGTGATCATCGCCGGCTCCGAGCTGTTCACCGGCCACACCATGTTCCTCACCTTCGGGGTGAAGGCGGGCAAGATCTCCATGGGGGACCTGCTGCGCATCCTGCCCCAGACCTGGGCCGGCAACCTGCTCGGCTCCATAGCGGTGGCGCTGATCTACTCCTACGGCGGCAGCCTGCTGCCGGACGCGGGCAGCCTGGCCCACAAGGTGGCGCTGGCCAAGACCCAGGCGCCGGCCCTGACCCTGTTCATGAAGGGGGTGCTGTGCAACTGGCTGGTCTGCCTCGCCATCTGGATGGCGCTGCGCACCGAGGGCGCGGCCAAGTTCATCGCCATCTGGTGGTGCCTGCTGGCCTTCATCGCCTCCGGTTATGAGCACTCGATCGCCAACATGACCCTGTTCGCCCTCTCCTGGTTCGGCGCCCACTCCGAGGCCTACACCCTGGGTGGCATAGGCCACAACCTGTTGTGGGTCACCCTCGGCAACACCGTCTCCGGCGCGATCTTCATGGGCCTCGGTTACTGGTATGCCACCCCCAAGGCGGAGCGCCCCGTCCCCGTGACCGACGCCAGCGCCACCGCCAGCCAGACCCAAACCGCCTGATCCGGAGGCCCCATGGACTACTTGCCCATCTTTTGCCGACTCGACAACAAACCCGTGCTGCTGGTTGGCGGCGGTGAGGTGGCGGAGCGCAAGGCGCGCCTGCTGCTGGACGCCGGCGCCCGACTGACGGTGGTCTCCCCAAAGCTCGACTCCGAGCTGGCGGGGCTGGCCGCCGACGGGACCATTGATTGGCTGGCCGGTGAATTCGAGCCGGCGCAGCTGACGGGCAAGTGGCTGGTGGTGGCCGCCACCGACAGGCGCGAGGTCAATGCGCTGGTCTACCAGAGCGCGAACCAGGCGGGCATCTTTGCCAACGTGGTGGACGATCCCAAACGCTCCAGCTTCATCATGCCGTCGATCATCGACAGATCGCCGCTGATGGTGGCCATCTCCTCCGGTGGCAAGGCCCCTGTGCTGGCCCGCTTGCTGCGCGAGAAGCTGGAGACCCTGCTGCCCCAGCACCTCGGCGCGGTGGCGGCCTTTGCCGGCGGCCTGAGAGACAGGGTCAAGGCCCGCTTCGCCAGCATGGGGGAGCGACGCCAGTTCTGGGAGCAGCTGCTCGGCGCCGACCGGCTCGGTCAGGCGCTGGCGCGCGGCGACAAGGCCGCCGCCAACCAGCTGGCCGACGCGCTCTTTGCCGAGGATGCCGCCGCCAAGGGCGAGGTGATCCTGGTGGGCGCCGGCCCCGGCGATCCCGGCCTGCTCACCCTGCACGCCCTGCGCCAGATGCAGCAGGCGGATGTGGTGGTCTATGACCGGCTGGTGTCGGACGAGGTGATGGCACTGGTGCGGCGCGATGCCAGACGCATCTTCGTCGGCAAGCAGGCGGGCAACCACTGCGTGCCCCAGGAGGGCATCAACCAACTCTTGCTGGAGGAAGCCAGGAAGGGGCTGCGGGTGGTGCGGCTGAAGGGTGGCGATCCCTTCATCTTCGGCCGGGGTGGCGAGGAGCTGGAGACGCTAGTCGGCAGCGGCGTGGGCTTCCAGGTGGTGCCGGGGATCACGGCGGCGAGCGGCTGCGCCGCCTACGCGGGCATCCCCCTCACCCACCGCGATCACGCCCAGAGCGTGCGCTTCGTCACCGCCCACGGCAAGGGCGGCGCCCAGGATCTCGACTGGCCCCTGCTGGCCCGGGATCGGCAGACCCTGGTGTTCTATATGGGGCTTTCATCCTGTGGGGTGATCCGTGAGCGACTGATGGCCCACGGCAAGGCCGGCGACACCCCGGTGGCGCTGATCGAGCGCGGCACCCAGCCGAGCCAGCGGGTCATCCGTGGCACCCTGGACCAGCTGCCCGAGCTGGCGGTCGGGGTCGAGAGCCCGGCCCTCATCATGGTCGGCTCTGTGGTGACCCTGGCCAGCAAGCTTGCCTGGTTCGGTCAGGCCAGCGACCCGCTGCAGACGATGGCATCCGCCTGATCCGGTGCCCAACTCCCCTGTATTGCAAGCGCCACCCTGAGGGTGGCGTTTTTTTACTGCATTTACAGTCATAACCTATTGTTTTGGGTCTGGTATCCTATGGGGCACGGCCATCCGGCCAACCGAATTCAGGAATCTTGTTGCATGTCTCTCCCCCCCAAGAACAGCGCCAAGCAGCGTGAACACGACAGATCCCGCATCCTCACGCTGCTGCTGGCCGACGATGCCCTCACCGACAGCCTGCTGGATCCGCAGGGGGTGCAGGACGCCGAGCTGCGGGATCAGACCAGCGAGCTGACGCGTCTGGTCAACAGCCTGCCGGCCGCCGACGTCGCCGATGCGCTGGAATCCCTGCCGCCGGACGAGCGCCACGTGCTCTGGCAGCAGGTGGACCCGGAGAGGCATGGCCAGATCCTGGTCGAGGCATCGGAGACGGTGTGGGACAGCCTGATCAGCGGCATGAGCGACAAGGCGCTGCTGCACGCCCTGCGCACCCTCGACATCGACGATCAGATCTACCTCGGCCAATACCTGCCCCGCAACCTGATGGGGCGGCTGCTCACCTCCATGGCCCCCGACCAGCGCGATCGGGTACGGGAGGTGATCCGCTACGGCAAGCACACGGTCGGCGCCATGATGGACTTCGAGCTGATCACGGTGCGGGCCGACATAAGCCTGGCGACGGTGCAACGCTACCTGCGCCAGCTCGGCAAGATCCCCACCAACACCGACAAGCTGTTCGTCACCGACAGGCGCAATCGGCTGCAGGGGGAGCTGCCGCTCACCACAGTGCTGCTGCACAAGCCCGATACCAAGGTGGGGGACGTGATGGAGCGCAACCCCGTCACCTTCGATCCGGAAGACAACGACGAGGCCGCGGCCCGCACCTTCGAGCGGGACGATCTCATCTCCGCCGCCGTGGTGGATGGCAAGGGCAAGCTGATGGGCCGGCTCACCGTCGCCGAGGTGGTGGATCTGGTCTATGAGGAGAGCGACACCGATCTGCGCCGCATGGGGGGGATCAGCGAGGATGAAGATGTGTTCGCCCCGGTCAGCAAGGCGGTCAAGACCCGCTGGGCCTGGCTCGCCCTCAACCTCTGCACCGCCTTCATGGCCTCGCGCGTCATCGGCCTGTTCGAGCACAGCATCTCGCAGCTGGTGGCGCTGGCGGCCCTGATGCCCATAGTCGCGGGCATAGGTGGCAACACCGGCAACCAGACCATCACCATGATAGTGCGGGCGCTGGCGCTGCAGCACATCCAGCCGGGCAACGTCTCCTTCCTGCTGTGGCGGGAGCTGGGGGTGGCGCTGATCAACGGCCTGGTGTGGGGCGGCACCATGGGAGTCGCCACCTACTTCCTCTATCAGGATGCGGCGCTGGGCGCCGTGATGACGCTCGCCATGATACTCAACCTGCTGGTCGCGGCCCTGATGGGGGTCATCATCCCCATGACCATGACCCGCCTCGGCCGGGATCCGGCGGTGGGGGCCAGCGTGATGATCACCGCCATCACCGACACCGGCGGCTTCTTCATCTTCCTCGGGCTGGCGACCCTGTTCCTGCTCTAGTGCCGGATCGGCGCCAATATGAAGGGGCCTGATGGCCCCTTTGTTTTTCGGCCGGGAGGGCGGGCTCATGCTCCCTGGCCCGCAAGACGGGTGATGAAAATCCCCCATGGCAGCTCGGTACTCTGAGCCTCTCGGCGACCAGGCGATGGGCTGCGGGGAATCGATGCGCCGCCTCTTATCCCCATGCTTGTTCAAGGAATATTCATTGAAATGCCAGTCCCACTCCTTATACTGGATCCACCTGTTTCCAGCGGTGGATTTGACTCAATGGAATACAACACTTCAGAACTGTGCGACATCTATCAGGACATGGTGGATGTACTCGAACCCATGCTCTGCTCCTTCGGCGGCCGTGCCTCCTTCGGCGGCGTCATCACCACGGTCAAATGCTTCGAATCGAACGGCCTGATCCGTGAACTGGTCAAGGAGAACGGCGTCGGTCGCGTGTTGCTGATCGACGGCGGCGGCTCCATGCGCCGGGCCCTGATCGACAGCGAGATCGCCACCACGGCGGCGGAGAACGAGTGGGAAGGCATCGTCTGCTACGGCTGCGTGCGCGAGGTCGATATCCTGGAAGATCTGGATATCGGCATCCAGGCCCTGGCCGCCATCCCGGTCGGCGCCGACCACAAGGACGTGGGTGAGACCGATCTGCCGGTCAACTTCGGCGGCGTCACCTTCCTGCCGGACGATCACCTCTACGCGGACACCACGGGGGTGATCCTCTCCCCCGATGCACTCGACATAGAGTGAGCCGACACAGACTGAAGATGGGAGCCAAGGCTCCCATTTTTTATGACTGCAACTTGCGGAAAAACAGCCAAAAAAAGAGGGCCAGTAAAAAACTGGCCCCTTAACTGGAAGCAATGTGAGCAATGTCGTGCCTTCACAAGAAGTCCATCACGTTGGAACGAATGAAGTCTTTCCCGGAAAACAAGGTAACAATAATCATTCTCATTTAACTGTGCAAGCCTTATTTGCGAGAAGTGCAAAAAAAATGACCACCCATGCGGTGGTCATTCTCGTCAGGCCTGACGGCTCGCCGGTTGCAAACCAGCAAGGCCGGCCTCCCCCACCAGTTTGCGGCTGAGGTAGCGCAGCAGCACACCATAGAGCGGCACGAACAACCCCAAGCTTATCAGCAGCTTGAAGACATAATCCACGGTGGCTATCTCGACCCAGTGCTCGGCCATGAAGGGATCAGTGCTGCGCCAGAAGGCGATGCTGAAGAAGGCGATGGTATCCACCAGGTTGCCAAACAGGGTCGAGGCGGCCGGCGCCACCCACCAGGCCCTGAGCAGCCGCAGGCGGTTGAACACCACCACGTCCATGAACTGGCCCACCAGATAGGCCATGAAGCTGGCCAGGGCGATGCGCGCCACGAACAGGTTGAACTCGGCCAGGTTGCCGATCCCCTGGTAGCTGCCCTCGAAGAACAACACCGAGAGCGCATAGGAGATGGCCAGCGCTGGCAGCATCACGGTCTGGATGATCTTGCGGGCCAGCCCGGCGCCGAAGATCCGCACCGTCAGATCGGTGGCCAGGAAGATGAACGGGAAGCTGAAGGCGCCCCAGGTGGTGTGGAAGCCAAAGACGGTGATCGGCAGCTGCACCAGATAGTTGCTGCTGGCAATGATCAGAATGTGGAACAAAGAGAGGCGCACCAGCGCCGTATGGTGCTGAGCAGGGGTCAGATTCATGTTGTGACCTTTTTGGTTAATGGGGTTAGGGAACCCATACCGCCACCATTGGCGATAATTGAGGGGCGAGATTATACGCCCCCGGCGTGATAGTTCAATCCTTATGCTATGGGTTCGGCCTGCGGCAACGCTCATCGAAGGACAACGTCATGCATCCCAGGCCGACAGTTCAATCCTGATGCGACAACCGAGGCACTGGGCGTCTTGGGCTCAGACCCTATGTTGCCGACCCAGCCAGAGCACCACTTCTCGATCATCCGGGCGCAGCGCCTCCAGCCAGCAGCCGCCGTGGTGATCGAACTCCAGCCTGAGCTGGCTTCCCTCAAATGTCAGCAGCCAGCTGTGGCGATCCGCTCCCCACTCCCGCTCCAGCACTCCGAGTTCCCACTCCTGCAGCAAGGCGTCGGCCAGGCTGGGAAAGTTGTCCCAGCAGAGGCCGGGGCAAGCCAGCATCAGCACCGCTGATTCCGTGTCTATCTGCGCTACACGCCAACTCATCATATACTCCTCAACTGCTGCAGGAGAGCTCACCGCCGCAATACCACTGGGGAACCGGGGTCGCCAGATCCTCGTAGTCGGGCTGCTCGTCATAAGGGTGCCGCAGGGCCGCAAACAGCCGCTCGAACGGGGCCATGTCGCCCGCCTCGGCGGCGTCTATCGCCTGCTGGGCCAGGGCGTTGCGCAGCACATACTTGGGATTGACGGCCTCCATTTGCAGTTTGCGGGTCCCATCGTCACTGCCTTCGCGGACCAGCCGCGCCCGATAGAGTTCGAGCCACCCCTGCCAGAGCGCGGGATCCGGCAGCAACGCCAGCAGGGAGGCAGGCCACTCCCCCTGTTGGGTCAAGCCACCCAGACGGCGCAGGAAGAGGTGATAGTCCACCCCCTGGCTCGCCAGCAGCTGGAACAGCTGGCGGAACAGGGCCGGGTCTTCCTCTTCCCAGCTTTCCAGCCCGAGTCGGGCCCGCATCAGCTCCGAATAGTGCAGCATCAGCTGATGCTCGTACTGGGCCAGGGCCGCCGCCAGGGCGTCGCCGTCCACCTGATCCGCCAGCGCCTGGGCCAGCTTCTGCAGGTTCCAGTAACCGACCGCCGGCTGCTGATCCAGCGCATAGCGGCCCCCCGGATCCGAGTGGTTGCAGACAAAGTCCGGCACATAGGCGTCGATGAAGCCGTAGGGGCCGTAATCCAGGGTCAATCCGAGCAGGGACATGTTGTCGGTGTTCATCACCCCGTGGCAGAAGCCGGCGGCCTGCCACTTGGCGATGAGCCGCGCGGTGCGGCGCACCACCTCGGCGAACAGCTCGGCCCCGTTGCTGAGCTCCGGGAAGTGGTGGCGCAGCAGATAGTCGATGAGCTGCGGGATCTTCTCCCCCTGGCCGCTCCAGGCGAAGTACTCGAAGTGGCCGAAACGCAGGTGGCTCGGTGCGGTGCGCAACACGGTCGCTCCGCTCTCGGTCTGCTCCCGGTAGATGGGCTCGTCGCTGCCCACCAGCACCAGGGCGCGGGTGGTGGGGATGCCGAGGGCATGCAGCGCCTCCGAGGCGAGATACTCGCGGATGCTGGAGCGCAGCACGGCGCGACCGTCGCCGAAGCGGGAGAAGGGGGTCTTGCCCGCCCCCTTCAGGTGCAGATCCCAGCGCTGGCCGTCCGGCGCCTGTTGCTCACCCAGCAGCAGGGCCCGGCCATCACCGAGGCGCGGGCTGTAGCCGCCGAACTGATGACCCGCATAGACCTGGGCCACCGGCATCATGCCCGGCAGCGGCCGGCCCTGGCCGCAGCAGGCGAGCCAGTCGGCCGCGCTGACGTCCGCCAACCCCAGCTCGCGCAGCAGATCCTGGTTGAGGTGCAGCAGCCTGGCGTTGTGCAGGGGCTGGGGGGCCACCGGCTCGCAGGCCCAGGGCAGTTCGGTGGCGAAAGTGTTGATCAGCTTCATGGTGGCGTGGTTCATCCCTGCGTATGCTCGTGTCACTCTTTTATACCGCCGTTGGCCTGCGTCAGGCCAACGGGACTGTGTTCTATTTCAAATCGAGGAAAAGAAGATGCAAAAATGGCTGTATGTCCTGCCCCTGCTGGCGCTGGCCTGGGGTCAGCACGCCAGGGCGGCCGATGTGGACGCGGGCAAGGCGAAGGCCGCCCTGTGCGCCGCCTGCCACGGGCCTGAGGGCAAGGCCAGCGTACCCGTCTATCCCAATCTGGCGGGCCAGAATGCCCCCTATCTGGTCAAGCAGCTGAAGGCCTTCAAGGAGGGCAAGCGCCAGGATCCCATGATGGCCCCCTTCATGGCCGCGCTCACCGAGGCGGACATGGACAACCTGGCGGCCTACTACGCCAGCCTGAAATAACGGGGAACCGGGAAGAAGCCACGGCCGGCGGCGAACCGGCCGTCTAGCGCCGGCAATACTCGATGATGAGGTCCATGAAGGCCTCACCGAAGCGTTCCAGCTTGCGGTGCCCCACCCCGTTGACGGCCAGCATCTCGTCTTCCGTCATCGGCATCAGCTGGGCCATCTCCACCAGGGTCGCGTCGTTGAACACCACGTAGGGCGGCACCTCTTCCTCTTCGGCGATCTGCTTGCGCAGGTTGCGCAGCACCTTGAACAGCCGCTTGTCGTAGTTCGCGCTGTCGAGCAGGCCATTGCGCTTCTCCTTGCGACTGGAGATGGGCTGCAGCCGTGGCACCGCCAGTTCCAGCGGCACCTCGCCGCGCAGCACCGGGCGGGCCGCCTCGGTCAGTTGCAGCACCAGGTTGCGGGTGATGTTCTGGGTCAGCAAGCCCTTGTGGATCAGCTGGCGAATGACGCTCATCCAGTACTCGTGGCTCTGATCCTTGCCGATGCCGTAGGTCGACAGCTTGTCGTGGCCGTGATCCTTGATGCGCTGGTTCAGCGAGCCGCGCAGCACCTCGACCACATAACCTACCCCGAAGTTCTGCCCCACCCGCCAGACGCAGGAGAGCGCCTTCTGGGCGTCTTCGGTGCCATCGTAGCTCTTGGGGGGATCCAGGCAGATGTCGCAGTTGCCGCACGGCTTGTCGTTGTACTCGCCGAAGTAGTTGAGCAGCACCTGACGACGGCAGGTCTGGGCCTCGGCGAAGGCCGCCATCACGTTCAGCTTGTACTGCTCGACCTGCAGCTGCTGCGGGTTCTCGATGTTGTCGAGCAGCCGCCGCACCCGGCCGATGTCGGCGGGATCGTACAGCAGCAGCGCCTCGGCCGGGGTGCCGTCACGGCCGGCCCGCCCCGTCTCCTGATAGTAGGATTCGATGTTCTTGGGGATGTCGTAGTGCACCACGAAGCGCACGTTCGGCTTGTCGATGCCCATGCCGAACGCCACCGTCGCCACCACTATCTCGACATCATCCTTGAGGAAGGCATCCTGGGTGCGCAGCCGCTGCTCCAGCGGCAGGCCGGCATGATAAGGCGCCGCCTTGCAGCCGTGGCGGGAGAGCCGCTCGGCCACCTCCTCCACCCGGTTGCGGCTGGAGCAATAGACGATGCCGCAGTTGCCCTTCTGGCTCTGCACGTAGCGCAGCAGCTGCTCCGCCGCCTTGAACTTCTCCACCAGGCTGTAGCGGATGTTGGGACGATCGAAGCTGGCGGTGTGGATAAAGGGGTCATTGAGCTCCAGCCGGTGCAGCATGTCGCTGCGGGTCGCCTCGTCGGCGGTGGCGGTGAGCGCCACCACGGGTACCTGGGGAAACCACTGCTTGAGTCGCCCCAGCGCCGCGTATTCCGGCCGAAAATCGTGGCCCCACTGGGAGACGCAGTGCGCCTCGTCGATGGCGAACAGGCCGAGCGGCAGCTCCGCCAGCCGGTCCAGAAACTCGTGCTGCAGCAGCCGCTCCGGCGAGACATAGACCAGCTTGATCTCGCCGCGGCGCATGGCGGCGAAGTTCTGGATCATCTCCTCCCGGCTCAGGGCCGAGTTGATGTAGACCGCGGCCACGCCGTTGGCGCGCAGGCTGTCGACCTGATCCTTCATCAGGGAGATAAGCGGGGATACGACCACGCCCAAGCCAGGGCGCAGCAGCGCCGGGATCTGGAAGCAGAGCGACTTGCCGCCACCGGTGGGCTTGAGCACCAGGGCATCGCGCCCCGCCACTATCTGCTCGATGATCTCCAGCTGGCCCGGCCGAAACTGCTGGTAGCCGAAGACCGCCTGCAGCAGGGCAAGCGGACTCTCTGGTTGAAAGTCGGGCTGGGTGTCGGCAACAGCGGTCATGGGCTCTCCTTTGGGGTCGCCATTCTAAAGCAGCCGCCGCTCACAATAAACCTGCCATTGCGACTGTTAAGGAAGTGTTGCAGACTGGCTGGAGTTTTTACTCGGCTTTAGCGCCAGGGATTGGGCTCAGGGAATGAAACAGATGCTGAAGAAGATGGCGCTCAGTGGTATCGCCAACCTGTTCGCCGAACGGATGCCGTTCAACAAGCTGATCGGCATGCAGGTGACCCACTACGACTTCGACAAGGTGGAGCTGCGCATCAAGATGGAGGACAAACTCATCGGCAACCCCTTCCACAACATCTTGCACGGCGGCGTCACCGCCAGCCTGCTGGACGTGGCGGGTGGCATGATAGTCGCGGCCTCCTGCATCGACGAACTGGAAGACTTCTCCCCCAGCTATCTCAAGGAGCGCTTCTCCCGCCTAGGCACCATAGATCTGCGGGTCGACTATCTGCGGCCCGGCCGCGGCAACGAGTTTATCGCCACCGCCCACATCATCCGCGCCGGCAGCAAGGTGGCCGTTGCCCGCATGGAGCTGCACAACGAGGAAGGCACCCACATCGCCTTCGGCACCGGCACCTACCTGGTCGGCTAATGGCCGTTATTGCATAAAAACTGCACTTCTAAGCCGATTTTAATCATTAGAATTGTTACCCCCGCCGCCACCCAGGGTCCATACTGAAAGTCGGGATTGTGTGCAGAGGGAGGAGTGCAGACGATGAGCGCGATGCTGGCTACCAAACCATCCAGAGCCTTGCTGACACAGATCGAGCTCCTGCTCGACGAGGTACATACGCCCGAGTGTCGCCACTGGTTGGAACAGGAGCTGGAAGGGTATTCTCTCTGTTCGCCCTTGCCTTGGTATCGCATCATAGCCTGTCGGCAACGCGGTCACTTCTTGGATCTGAAGACGGGAAAATATCTGACTTGCCACATCGGCAGTCAAACGCTAAGCCAACGCGACTTGGCCCAAGTTCAGTTCATCTATGCCCGTGAGCCCGCCGCCCATTATCTACTGCGACACGATTCCGGTATCGAACCTTGGCCAGAACAACTGCTGGAAGAGTATCAAGAGCAGTTGATCCCCGGCCATCTCTGCCTGCAAGCCTGGCATGAGCCCGTGTCTTCGTTGCGTCTACAACTGATGGAGGGAATCGAACATTTCATTAGTGAGTACCCCAAGCATGCGGCTCTGCAAACTCAGCACGGCTTCAAGGCATTGCGCCATCAACACTGGCATATCTGATTAAGCGCCCCGGGCGCAAGGAGGGCAGCATCGACAAGACCCACAACGAGATTGCCACAATCTAGAGTGCCGGAGTCAGGATCAGACTCCACCCCTGGGCCACCGAGCGGTGGCCCTTTTAATGGCCGGCGTTCGGGGCCTGAGCCCCCACCCTGCCGAAGGCATCAGGCAAACTTCAGATACGAAAAGGCCGCTTATGGAGCGGCCTTCTCTAATCTGGTCGGTGTGAGAGTATCCGCACCTTAGTCCTCTCAGTCCCGAACAAAACCTGCACGAGTCCTGGCGTGACGACTACATCATCCCCCATTGGACTCCGCACGATCTGCACCGCACCGCCATGACGCCAATGCTTGCCTTCGGACTAGCGCGTCGCAGAGCTTGCCACCAGCCACACCATCAGCATCGGGGTGTCGGGGCATCAGCAGTATGCGGGGTCCAGGCCCAGCCAGGATCCGCCCAGCCATGGCCTGTGGGCGGAGCGGGTCGGCTCTCTCTGCGGGTAACAAGGCAGCCCCTGCCAATGGCCAAACGAGGATAGCGGCTGACGGGAACAGCCCGTCGCAAGCGGGAAGACTTGGCTCACTGAACTAACGACGACGCAGGCAGTGAACAGAAGAGAACTGCATGACCGCAAAAATCAGGGAACACCATTCAAGGTGGCTATCACGGGAATACTGTACCCCGGAGTGCAACTGTGTGCTGACTGGCACCACGGCCACCACCGACGCAGGCGTGGCTGACTCGCTGGTACATGCCGACTAGCACGGTGGACAGGGTGGGTAATGAATCGAACGCGTGCAGCAGGGTCACCGCCGGTTTGCAGCCAAGCGCAAGTGACCTTCGCTGAGGATTCCACGTCGCCAGACATAAGAAGAGGGCCCGGCTTGCGCCGGGCCCTTCGGTTGGATGCAACGGTGTTACGCCGTTACGGTCCTGTGCACAGGTAGTTGTTGTTGTACTGATCCAGCGTCGTGGCGAGGTTGTTCGCCTCGGTCGCGAACTGGCCCTTCTTCGGATAATCACCCATCCCGGTGAAGTTCACCGCATAGCTAGGCGGCGGTCCATTGAGAATGGCCTGGCCCGCGACCATAGCCGTGACTGCGTTCGGGCACTGGCCGGCCCCGGCTTGCACGTTCAGCATGGCTGCAAGCAGTTGCGCTGCCATGTTGAACGCCGGATCACTCGATTTCTGCTTGCCGGTCCCGACGTCCTGCTTGCTCAGGATGCGTACCGCTTCCTGGCAGGTATCCACGAACAGGTTACCTATGTAGACCCCACCACCGGCAAAGGATGCCAGCGTCTGATCAAGCACGGGTTCTTGCTTGCCGTTGGATTTGGCACAGGACGCCCAGTTCCTCCAGTAGCCGATGGTCAACGCGCGGCCACCCGGGGGCTGGGTGTTGTCGATCGTGAACACCTTCGTCTCACCCGGGCCAACCGAGAAATTGCCACAGAGAATACTGTTGTCGACATTCGGGTTGATGACCACTCCATCCGGCGGCATGAACGCATTCGGAACGAAGGTCCCGAAGTTGCTGAGCCACCCCGGCAGCATGATCTCGCAGATCTGATAGATCTGGTTCGGGACGAGCGCCGTCGTAAACGCCAGAGTGCCGCCGTTCCCGGTATTGGCCGACATAGACTCGAGGGTCAGGCCGTTAACCGAGGGTGTGGCACCCTGCCGCAGCACGAAGATGAACGAGTAGCTGCCCAGGTCGGGGAGGCCGTTCATGGTCTTGAGGACTTGCGCCCTGCCGAGCTTGCGGTTCAGGAACGAGCAAGAGAACGTCTTGCCAATATCCTCGGGGTAGTCAACCGTAAAGTCGCAGATCTGGTCCTTCGGAACCGAGTCCGGATCGGCCGAGATCAGGTCCCAACCCGTCTTGGTCGTCTCCACGACTGTGTAGGTGCCCTCGGCCAGCAGCTCCAAGTCGCCGCCCGCCCCCTGGAACATGCCGTAGCCTGCACCGGCGCCAACCACTTGCGTGCTCAGCAAGCCACCGCCCGGACCATACAGACTGAAGGTCCAGTCATAGTCGTCGTCCGAGCTTTCGAGTAGCGGCTCGGTGGTCTTCTGCACCTGCGCCAAGGCAAGGCGATCCCCTGGTTCATTCTGGAAGTCGGCAGTCGCCGCGCAATGCGTGGCAATGCCCTCCTCGAGACGGAGATCTACCGGCCTGGGGTTCGGGTACACGGCTGGATCGCGCTTGTCGACCAGATTGGCGGGCTCACCCGTGTCGCTGCCTGCGGCGAAGAACATGTTGCCCTGCTCCTCGACGTAGTAGAGATCGGGCACCAGGCCCCACGCCGTGACGGACTCTGTCGTCGCGCCACCACCGGTAAAGGTGATGACCTTCGTCTTGCTGAACGTCGGATCATCCGCGCGGGTGATGTGGAACGTCACCTCGAGTTTTTCGCCCGTATCCAGGAAGCTCGGGATGCTCTTCTGGATAGTGAGCTTGGCCTTCACCGACGAGGCGATGGGTATCTGCAATTGATCGGTCTGGGCAATGAACCCGTCCGAGGCGGACAGATAGGCGATATCGCTCAGCATGCCCGTCGTGACGCGCTTCGGATCGTCGAGGTAAACCTCCTTGTCGAAGGTGATGGAGCCACCGTCTGTCAGGCCGGTCGCCTCCCAGGTGACCACGCCGTCAGTCTGCGTATCCGCGAGGTAGCCATCCAGGAAGCCGCCAAACGACGGAGCCCCGACTGCATACATCAGGCCCACGCCGTCGATGTCCTCCACGTCCTTGATGGTCGTCGAGGCATTAGTGACCGCACCCTGCTGGATCTGTGCGTCCGCAACCGCCGTCGTCGTGCCCGGGACCGGGATGCCAGTTGCCTTATCCGTATAGGTCCCTGACACCTCGTTGTGCAACCAGTCACCGACCTTGCCCGCCGTCGCCGCATCGAATTCCTCTGTGAATTCGGCGACCATGCCGTTGAAGCCGGCAGCGAGATCGAACGGACCCTTGTTGAAGGTGCCGAGCAAGGCTCCAGAGTTGTTCGAGCCCTTGTACAGCTTGTCCGTCAAGTCGATGGTGATAGTGCGCGCGGCCGGATTCTTCGCGTTCAGCACTATGTTGACCGCAACCTTGCCGCCGATAACCTCCGCCTTGGTCCAGGTGACAGTGATCTGGACGGGAAGAGACTCTGGCGCGTCACTGCGGCAGACGTTGCCGAAGTCCAACGTATCTTCGGTTCCCTTGGAGATATTCCAGGTCTGCTCCGACCCCTGGTGCGCGGTCATCGTCTTGGAGATTTCCTGCGGCTCGATCTCCTTGACGGGGATCGAAACGTCCCGTGCGCCAGCGCCGCCCGTACCGAGGTCTTCGGCCAGGAGATTGGCGTGCAGCGACGAGCCCGGGAACAGGTGCGAACCCAGAGCCAGTCGGCCGTAGTAGTCGTAGACGCAGGTGGTGTTTTCCGCCTGTGTGACCGTGATCAGCCGGTAAATAGAGACGTCGGTTCCACCGACGCCGGGCGCCTTAGGTGTTTGCGCCGTCGACTGGACAGCTTGGCAGGACGCGCTCGACTTGGCCAGGTTCAGCACCGGGGTCGACAGGATGTCATATCCGGGGCGGCTTGCATCCTCGTTGTCCAGCACCACGCCAAGGGTGTATGTCTGGTTGGCAGGGGCTGAGTTGCCGGCCTGCAGCGTGATGCGGTAAGGAACGAGGTCGAGTTCGTTCCACGTCTTGCCGAGGTTGCCGGTGGTGTAGTCAGTGTCGGGGCAAATGTAGGGACCGCCATCGGGGAAGGTGAAGCCCGCGTCTTTGCGGCATCCCTCCAAGGTGGTCTGCACCCCAACGGGGTCAGCGGCTTGCACCGGCGTCGCGCCGAGCAGCCCTAGCGTGAGCAGGGCTCCCAGCGTCGTCATCCATCGTTTATTGACTAACATATCGATGTCTCCTTTGACGTCTTTCCTTGTGTGGCCGGGTGGCGCCGATCGACACGATCACCTGCAACCGCCGGTCGTCATGACGAGACCTTGATAGCAAGCCCTGTGCCGATGGGTGTGGTGTGGAAAAACAATGACTTACGAGCCACTGAAACGAGGACCTGTCACAGGGATGAGACAGCTGACACGCCCGACTGGTCGTGGCTGACCGCAAGTCGTTGATAACTGAACCAACCGAGCCTGGCGCACACTGTCTCGCTATTGGTACAGCGGGTTCCGGTGCCTGAGGCGGCACCGGCCCTAGATTCGGCTTGCGAGTCTGCCCCATGCCGCTCGTCGAGCGGCCGGTGCGCGGAATTTCGAGCTGGCCAGTATCGTCGACTGGCAGGCCATAGAAATCAGGCGGTCATACGGCGCCTCGCGGAATCGCCCACCTCGATGGCAGCGTCTAGGTCGATGTGGGTCGAAGCTATGACGCGAATGCCCAACGGCATGTCCAGCAGACCGCCGACGAGGGTCTGGCGCTGGCGAAGGCCGTGGAAGAGCAGAGTGCCTGGCGCAAGGGGATGGGACCAGATGCCCGTGACCATCCCGAGGGATATGTCGTTGCATGAGGGGGAATGCACTGAGAGAGGGAGGGCAATTTGAAGAGGCTATCCAGAAGAGATGCCCCACAGAACCGGGGTATATCAAATGCGAAAAGGCCGCTCATGGAGCGGCCTTTTCTAATGTGGTCGGTGTGAGAGGATTCGAACCTCCGACCCCTTCGTCCCGAACGAAGTGCGCTACCAAGCTGCGCTACACACCGATGTCTGCGGGGCGAGAATTTACCGAAAGCCCCGACATGACACAAGCCTTTTTTTGTTTCTGATGAAAAAAAGCCGTTTTCCGCTCAACAATGCAGCGCTTTGCGCAAAACGTGGCAAGCGGCGCTACATGGCGCGGTGTCATACCCCTTTCGTCGGCAGCTGGAATTCGACCGGCCCCAGCAGCCGCTTTTGCCAATCGGCCACCACCCCGTGCTCCAGCCAGTGGGCCGCATGCTGGCGCCAGTTGGGGGAGAGGGCCGGATTGTCCAGCAACAGCTGCAGCTCCCCCTCGTTGCGGACCTGGTTGAACAGGATGTCGGCGGTGCGCTTCACCGTCAGCTCGGGATAGGGCCGGTCGACCAGCAACAGCTCCTCGTCCTGGGCAACCCACCCCTCCTCCAGCACCCTGAGCAACCAGCCGCAGCGGCCGTTGAGTTGCATCACCAGCGAGAGGTGCGGATAGCCAAAACGCTGGTTCAGCTTGAAACAGGGGGATCTCGGTTGGCTTACCTGAACAAGCGCCTCGCCGAGCCGGTAGACATCGCCGATGCAGGCCTGCGCCTCGGTCAGCCCGAGGCCGGAGAGGTTTTCGCCAAAGGCCGCCGGTTGCCAGGGGGTACGGGGTGCGGGCAAGCCCAGCGCGGTTTGCCAGGTCTGCCACCAGGGATAGTGATCGGCGGGATAGTAATGCAGCGCCCGATCCGGGCCACCGTGATGACGCTGGTCGCTCTGTTCATCACCGTCCAGGCCCGAGAAGCGGCACCACAGGGGTCTGTCCGCTGCTTGCTTGTGGATGGCCGATACCAGGCCGGGAACCAGTTCGGCGTTCAACTCGGCACTCTGGCCGATAAAGAGGGAGATCCGCATTCTGTCCTCCTGCTGGATGAGAGAATGCGGATCTTAGGGGCTGTCGATGCTTTGGCGCAAGCCGCGTTGCTTCGTCAACAGCCCTGTGGTCAGGCGACTGCCTGCATCTGGGTGGTCATTGCAATCTCGGCACGACGGCGTTTCTCCGCCTTGGCCATCAGATACCAGCTGCCGAAGGTAAACAGCGACACCGACAGCAGGATCAGGCTGGCCACCGCGTTGATCTCGGGTTTCACTCCGAGTCGCACCGCCGAGAACACCTCCATCGGCAGGGTGGTGGAGCCCGGGCCTGAGACGAAGCTCGCCAGCACCAGATCATCCAGCGACAGGGCGAACGACATCATGCCGCCCGCCGCCAGCGAAGGCGCAATCATCGGGATGGTGATCAGGAAGAACACCTTCCAGGGCTTGGCCCCCAGATCCATGGCCGCCTCCTCGATGGAGAGATCCAGCTCCCGCAGCCGGGCCGACACCACTATCGCCACATAGGCGGTACAGAAGGTGGTGTGGGCTATCCAGATGGTCAGCATGCCCCGCTCGGCCGGCCAGCCAATCAGCTGGGCCATGGCCACGAACAGCAGCAGCAGCGACAGACCGGTGATCACCTCCGGCATGACCAGGGGCGCCGTCACCAGGCCACCGAACAGGGTCCGGCCACGGAAGTGCGGTATCCGGGTCAGCACGAAGGCGGCCGTGGTCCCCAGCGCCACCGCGGCGATGGCGGTGTAGCAGGCGATCTCCAGGGAGCGCAGCACCGAGCCTATCAGCTGCTTGTTCTCGAGCAGGCCGAAGTACCACTTCAGCGACCAGCCTCCCCACACCGTCACCAGCTTGGAGGCGTTGAAGGAGTAGATCACCATGATGACCATGGGCAGGTAGATGAACAGCAGCCCCAGCCACAGCATCAGCTTGGCAAAACCGAAGCGCTTCATACTTTCCCCTCCAATTCCTTGGCCTGGTTACGGTTGAACAGAATGATCGGCACGATCAGCACCGCCAGCATCACCACCGCCAGGGCGGAGGCCACCGGCCAGTCGCGGTTGTTGAAGAACTCCTGCCACAGCACCTTGCCGATCATCAGGGTCTCGGGGCCGCCGAGCAGCTCGGGGATGACGAACTCGCCCACCACGGGAATGAACACCAGCATGCAGCCGGCGATGATGCCGTTCTTGGAGAGCGGTACCGTGATCCGCCAGAACCTAGTCAGGTTGCGGGCACCGAGATCGGAGGCCGCCTCCAGCAGGCTCTGATCATGTTTGACCAGGTTGGCGTAGAGCGGCAGCACCATGAACGGCAGGTAGGAGTAAACGATGCCGATGTAGACCGCCAGGTTGGTGTTGAGGATCTGCACCGGCTCGTCAACCAGACCTATGCCCATCAGCAGGCTGTTGAGCAGGCCGTTGTTGCTGAGGATCCCCATCCAGGCGTAGACCCGGATCAGGATCGCGGTCCAGGTCGGCATCATGATGAGCAGCAGCAGAACGGTCTGGGTCTCCTTGTTGGCCCGGGCGATGGAATAGGCCATGGGATAACCGATCAGCAGGCAGAGAATGGTGCTGATGAGGGCCATCTTGAGGGAGCCCAGATAGGCCGCGATGTAGAGATCATCCTCCTGCAGCAGCAGGTAGTTGCCCAGGTGGAGCAGGATGGTGAGCTGGTCATCGGCCCAGCTCACCACATCGGTGTAGGGCGGGATGGCCACGTCCGCTTCGGCGAAGCTGATCTTCACCACTATGATGAAGGGCAGCAGGAAGAACAGGAACAGCCAGAAGAACGGGATGCCGATCACCAGCTGGCGCCCGCCCAGTCGCTTCAGTCGTCTCAATGCCTTCATGATTGCAACACCACGCCGCTGTCATCTTCCCAGTAGAGGAACACCTGGTCATCCCAGGTTGGCCGCTTGCCGTGGCGTTCGGCGTTGGCGATGAAAGCCTGAACGATTTTGCCCGAGGGCAGCTGGATGTGATAAACGGAGTGGCCGCCCAGATAGGCGATGTCGTAGACCAGCCCCTTGGTCCAGTTGAAGTCGGGATGCTCCAGATCGCTCGGCTTCTGGGTGCTCATCAGCAGCTTCTCCGGCCGCAGGGCATAACTCACCTTCTTGTTCTCGGCGCGGGAGCTGATGCCGTGACCCACGTAGATGGGTTGCTCCAGATCCGCACAGGCGATGGTGGCGTGGTCCTGTTCGTCCTCCACCAGCAGGCCGTCAAACAGGTTGACGTTGCCGATGAACTCGCACACCAGCCGACTGGCTGGGGTCTCGTAGATGTCCATCGGGCTGCCGATCTGCTCGATGCAGCCCAGGTGCATGATGGCGATCCGCTCGGCCATGGTCATGGCTTCTTCCTGATCGTGGGTCACCATGACGCAGGTCACGCCGACCCGCTCGATGATCTCCACCAGCTCGAGCTGCATCCGCGAGCGCAGCTTCTTGTCCAGCGCCCCCATGGGCTCGTCCAGCAACAGCAACTTGGGGCGCTTGGCCAGGGAACGGGCCAGGGCCACCCGCTGACGCTGGCCACCGGAGAGCTGATGGGGCTTGCGACGGGCATACTGGGTCATCTGCACCAGCTTGAGCATCTCCTCGACCTGGGCATCGACCTCTGCCTTGGGCAGACCGTCCTGCTTGAGGCCGAAGGCGATGTTCTGCGCCACCGTCATATGGGGGAACAGGGCGTAGGACTGAAACATCATGTTGATCGGACGTTCATAGGGCGGCATGTCGGTAATGTCGACGCCATCCAGGAACAGCCGTCCCTCGGTGGGGCGCTCGAACCCGGCCAGCATCCGCAGCAGGGTCGACTTGCCGGAGCCGGAGCCACCCAGCAAGGCGAAGATCTCGCCTTTATGGATGTTGAGAGACACGTTATCGACCGCCAGCGTTTCGTCGAACTGCTTGCTTACCCGATCTATTTTGACCAGCACTTCTTTACGCTGCTGGCTGCCCTCGAGGGCTTTTTTATAGGCACTGGAGGCTATCGCCATTACCAAACTCCCACACGTGATACCGGCCGGGGCCGATCCATAAAGACAATCTGGCGCCCCGGGGTGGGCGCCAAGGTTAGGTTCCGGACTTGATCTTGGTCCAACTCCGGGTGATCAGGCGCTGTACCGAACGGGGATGTGACTCCTGCACATACAACCGCTCCAGCACCGCCTGGGGGGGATAGACGGATTCGTCATCGCGCACGCGCTTCTCCATGTACTCTCCCGCCTTGGTGTTGGGGTTCGCATAACCCACATAGTCGCTCACCTTGGCGATCACCTGCGGCTCGAGAATATAGTTGATCAGGGCGTGTGCCTCTTTGACATTGGTGGCATCGGCCGGGATCGCCATCATGTCGAACCAGAGATTGCCGCCTTCCTTGGGGATGCTGTAGGCAATATTGATCCCCTTGCCTGCCTCGTTGGCCCGGGCCGCCGCCTGCAGGATGTCACCGGAGAAGCCGGCCGCCACGCAGATGTCGCCGTTGGCCAGATCGCCGATGTACTTGGAGGAGTGGAAGTAGGCCACATAGGGGCGCACCTTCAGCAACTGCTCCTCGGCACGCTTGAGATCGGCCGGATCATGGCTGTTGGGGTTGAGGCCGAGGTAGTTCAGGGCGGCCGGGATCATCTCATCGGCCGAATCGAGGAAGGCGACGCCACAATGAGACAGCTTCTCCATGTTGCCCGGCTCGAAGATGATCGCCCAGGAATCGATCTTGTCGACCCCCAGCACCGCCTTGACCTTGTCGACGTTGTAACCGATGCCGTTGGTACCCCACAGGTAGGGCACGGCGTACTGATGGCCGGGATCCACCTTGTCGAGCTGCTTGAGCAGCAGGGGATCCAGGTTGACCATGTTGGGCAGTTGGGCAGGATCCAGCTTCTGGAAGGCCCCCGCCTGGATCTGCTTGGCCAGGAAATTGTTGGAAGGCACGACCAGATCATAACCGGTACGCCCGGTCAGCAGCTTGCCCTCTAGCGTCTCATTGGAATCGAACACGTCGTAGACGGTCTTGATCCCGGTCTTCTGCTGAAAGTCACTGAGGGTGGTCTCGCCGATATAATCGGACCAGTTGTAAAAATGAACCACAGGGGCTGCCTGGGTCAGATTTGCAAACCCCAGGGTCAGGGCCAGCGTTGCTATCTTGGTCATGTGCACTTTGATCAGTCCTCATATTGTGATTTTGCCAGTCGCGCATCCATACACGCCGTCCAACCTGTTCGGGTGGTCACTACCCTCCCGGCCGAACTGCGGACCGGGAGGGGCACTCGTCACTTACTTGCCTGATTTGATCTTGGTCCAGCTGCGGGTCATCAGACGCTGCACCTTGGCCGGCAGATCCGGGAAGACGTACAGCTTCGCCAGGACCTCATCGCTCGGGTAGATACCCGGGTCGTTGCGGATCGCCTCCGAGACCAGCGGCACCGAGGCCTTGTTCCCGCTCGGATAGCTGACCGCATCCGAGATCTTGGCAATCACCTCAGGCTTCATCAGATAGTTGAGGAAGACATGGGCCTCTTCCACGTTCTTCGCATCGGCCGGGATGGCCAGCATGTCGAAGAAGCTGCCTGCCCCCTCTTTCGGGATCACATAGGTCAGATTGACACCATTCTTGGCCTCGATCGCCCTGGACTTGGATTGCTGCAAGTCCCCGGAGTAACCGACCGCCACGCACAGGTTGCCGTTGGCCAGATCCGAAATGTATTTCGAAGAGTGGAAATAGGCGGTATAGGGACGGATGGAGAGGAACAACTCCTCCGCCTTCTTCAACTCATCCGGCTTCTGGCTATCCGGTTTGAAGCCCAGATATTGCAGGGCCGCCGGCAGCATTTCGGTCGGTGAGTCGAGGAAGGAGACACCGCACTCCTTCAACTTGGCCATATTTTCCGGCTTGAACACCAGATCCCAGGAGTTCACCGGCGCATCGGCACCCAGCACCGCCTTCACCTTGTCGATGTTGTAGGCGTAGCCGATGGTGCCCCACAGGTAGGGGATGGAGTACAAGTTGCCCGGGTCACTCGGCTCGAGCGCCTTGAGCAAGGTAGTGTCCAGGTTCTTCCAGTTCGACAGCTTGGCGCGGTCCAGCTTCTGGAACACCCCGGCCTTGATCTGCTTGGCCAGGAAGGGGTTGGACGGCACGACGATGTCATAGCCCGAACTCCCTGCCAGCAACTTGGCTTCCAGCACCTCGTTGCTGTCGAACACGTCATAGATGACCTTGATGCCCGTCTCTTTCTGGAAATCTTCCAGGGTATTTGGCGCGATATAGTCGCTCCAGTTGTAGACGTGCAGTACCTTGTCATCGGCCATCGCCCCAGTACTGACCATGACCAGCGCCACTGAGGCGGTCAGCATTCCCGTTTTAAAAGACATAGTCCTTGTCTCCTAAGCAAATTGTATGCGTAAGCCAACCTGCTCGGGTACAGCCTATTCCTGCAGCTTCGCAGCCGTCAGATCCAGACTGAGCCTGGCCAGTTTGACCAATTCATCTACCTGTTCCTCGGTGATCACCAAGGGGGGCGATATGATCATGGTATCGCCGACCGCCCTCATCACCAAGCCATTGTTAAAGCAGAACTCCCGACAGGTCATCCCCGCCTGCTGCTGGGCCGGGAAGCGACGCTTGGTCTGCTTGTCCTGGACTATTTCCAACGCGGCGACCAGGCCTTTACCCCGGGTTTCTCCCACCAGCGGGTGATCGGCAAGCTCGCTCCAGCGACGTTGCAAATAGGGGCCAATGCTATCATGAATTCGCTTAACTATGCTCTCCCTCTGCATAAGCTGGATGTTGGCGATGGCCACGGCGCAGGCCACAGGATGACCGGAATAGGTGAAGCCGTGGTTGAACTCGCCCCCCTCTTCCACCAGCACCTTGGCGACTCTGTCGCCGACCATCACGGCCCCCATCGGCAGATAGCCCGAGGTGATGCCCTTGGCCAGGCACATCAGATCCGGCTTGATGCCAAAGTCTTCGCTGGCGAACCAGTGGCCGGTGCGACCGAAACCGCAGATCACCTCGTCGGCGATCAGCAAGATGCCGTACTTGTCACAGATGCGCTGGATCTCGGGCCAGTAGCTGTCGGGCGGGATGATGACGCCGCCGGCCCCCTGAATGGGCTCGCCGATGAAGGCGGCGACCTTGTCCACCCCCAGTTCCAGGATCTTCAGCTCCAGCTGACGGGCGCGCTCCAGCCCGAACTCATGGGCGCTCACCCCCTGCCCCTCACCGAAGTGGTAAGGCTGATCGATGTGGACTATGCCGGGGATCGGCAGCCCGCCCTGGGCGTGCATGCCTTTCATCCCACCCAGGCTGGCCCCCGCCACGGTGGAACCGTGGTAGGCGTTGTGGCGGCTGATGATCACCTGCTTGTCCGGCTGCCCCTTGCTGGCCCAGTAGTGGCGCACCATGCGCAGCACGGTGTCGTTGCACTCTGAACCCGAGCCGGTGAAGAAGACATGGTTGAGATGAGACGGCGTGATCTCGGCCAGCAGGGTCGCCAGCTCGGCAGCGGGCGGATGGCTGGTCTGGAAGAAGAGGTTGTAATAGGGCAGTTGTTGCATCTGTTTGGTGGCGGCATCCACCAGCTCCTGGCGACCGTAACCCATGTTGACGCACCACAGGCCCGCCATCCCGTCCAGGATGCGGCGCCCGTCGGAGTCTTCCAGATAGACCCCCTCGGCCTTGGTGATGATGCGGCTGCCCTTGTTGTTCAGCGCCTGAAAATCGGTAAAGGGATGCAGGTGATGGCTGGCATCCAGTTGTTGCCACTCACGAGTGGTGTGCTGCATTGCTTGCTCCTCGGTTCCTTCGATATGAGCGGGAAAGGCCGGTATCAGCCTCCATGCACTACCACCCTCGAGTGGTGTGCGACCCAGTTTGCTGCTGCTTGGTACTATCGCCATACGGGAGCGGCGGGTACTCGTCGCCCTGCACTGCCACTCATAATGCGCGGCGTGCGACCCGGTTTGTTTCTGCTTGGTGCTGTCGTCATACGGGAGCGGCGGGTACTCATCGCCCTGCACCGCCACTCATCATGCGCGGCGTGCGACCCGGTTTGTTGCTGTTTGGTGCTTTCACTCTCGGCGGGAGAGGCCGGCCTCGACCTCCCCCTGTCGGGGTTGCGTGCGCCTTGCACGCACCGACATCACACGTTCAGCAGCAGGAATTCCCGCTCCCAACGACTGATCACCCCGAAGTAGGTCTCGTATTCCTTGCGCTTGACCGCGACGAAGGCGCGGATGAAACGCTCGCCCAGCATCTCCTTGATGGGCTCGCACTGTTCCAGGTGGCTCAGCGACTCCTCCAGCGAGCGGGGCAGGCTGTAGGGCAGGTCGTAGGCGCTCGCCTTCATCTCCTGCATCGGCTCCAGCTTCTCCATCATGCCGAGGTAGCCACAGGCCAGGGTCGCGGCCAGTGCCAGATAGGGGTTGGCATCGGCGCCGGCGAAGCGGTTCTCCACCCGACGCGCGCTGGCCTCGGAGAAGGGCACCCGCAGGCCGCAGGTGCGGTTCTCCACGCCCCACTGCACGTTGCGCGGCGCACTCTCACCGAAGGTGAGGCGGCGGTAGGAGTTGACGTTCGGTGCCAGCAGCGCGGTCACGGCCGGGGTATATTTCTGCAGGCCGGCGATGAAGTGCATGAACAGCTCGGTGTTGCCGCCATTGTCCGTGCCGAACAGGTTGCTCCCCTCGGCATCCTCCAGGCTCTGGTGGATGTGCATGGCGGAGCCCGGCTCTTCACTCATGGGCTTGGCCATGAAGGTGGCGTAGATGCCGTGCTTGTGCGCCGCCTCACGCATGGTGCGCTTGAACAGGAACACCTGATCCGCCAGGTCGATGGCGTCACCGTGCAGGAAGTTGATCTCCATCTGGGCGGCACCGGACTCGTGGATCAGGGTGTCCACCTCCAGCTCCTGCGCCTCGCAGTAGTCGTACATGTCCTCGAAGATGGGGTCGAATTCGTTGACCGCATCGATACTGAACGACTGGCGGGCAGTCTCGGGGCGGCCGTTGCGACCCACGGGCGGCACCAGCGGGTAGTCGGGGTCTTCGTTGCGCTTGACCAGGTAGAATTCGAGCTCGGGGGCCACCACCGGCTTCCAGCCCTGCTTCTCATAGAATGACAGGACCCGGCGCAGCACGGAGCGCGGCGCTATGTCGATCAGCTTGCCATTGATATCGAAGCAATCGTGGATCACCTGAGCGGTGGGCTCCAGCGCCCAGGGCACGAAACGAATGGTGTTGGGATCGGGGTAGAGCTGCATGTCCCGCTCCAGCGGGTCTATCATGCTGTCGTCATCCGGATACTCGCCGGTCACCGTCTGGGTGAAGATGATCTCGGGTAGCCGCATGCCCCCCTCGCGCAGAAATTTATTGGCTGGAATGATCTTGCCTCGGGCATTGCCGGTGAAGTCCGGAAACAGGCACTCCACTTCCGTGATGCGATTACTCTCCATCCAGCCCTTGATACTGTCCATGTTAAACCCCGACTCTACGGTTGTCATTGGCAAGGGTGTCTAATATATGGAACACCCCTGTTAAAAAAATGTAATCAACAGCACCATAAAAGCCCGTGATAATGGCCTTTGTCAAGCGGTGGTGTTTAAAAAACTATAATTAATGGCCTATATAATGACCAGGCCGGCACCAAATACTAAACACCTTGTATCACCATCAGCTCACTGCAAGCCCAGTGCCAACGGCGGGCCGCTCAGGGGGCCAGGCTCCGTCAGGGCCTGTCCGAAAAGGGCCATTTTTTTGCAAGGGCGCACAGTCCTTATCCGATCTGCTTTGCATGCCTGCATTTTTTTGGTACAAGGCCCGCCCTGATTTGCACTCTCCTGCATGGATTTGGTGCAAATCGGGATACAGGGGCTTGGTCTGCAAGCAGACAGCCCCCATAAATAGGGAAAATTGGGAAACTGACTGGTAGTAAACGCTATGTGTGATTTCATGACTGAAGACCAACTGGCCTTTTACAAGGGTCAGATCGAGCGACAAATCGTCGAACTCGAAGATCGTCTCAACTCCCAAGCCAGCCAGGCCATCGCCACCGATACCAACGAGATGGCTGATGAAATTGACCGTGCCAGCATCGAGGAAGCCCGCCGTCTGGAGCTGAATCGCATCGAGCACGACAAGTTGCATCTGCGCAAGCTGAAAGGGGCGTTGAAACGCATCAATGAAGGGGAATTTGGCTACTGCGAATCCTGCGGTGACGAAATATCCCTCAAGCGACTGCAGGCTCGCCCTGAGTCCCGTTTCTGCGTCGAATGCCAGAGCACCAAGGAATTCAACGATACCCACGTGTTCCGTCGCGTCGCCTGATTCTTCTGATAGACTCCGGGCAAGTCCCGGAATCTATCAGGAGAGCAGAGAGTGAAATGGCTCATCAAGCTGTGTTTGTGCCTGCCGTTGCTGGCACAAGCACAGACTCTCACCGTCAAGGTCCCCAGCCGGCCGATCAACGACCTCGATAACGAATACCAGCTCAAGCTGCTGGAACTGGCACTCAACCACGCCGGTCAGCCGTTCAAGCTGGAGCGGGTCGAACTCAATCTCAATCAGTACAGCCTGCAGCAAGAGCTGCGCAAGGGCAAAACCATCAACGTGTTCTGGATGGGTACCTCCAGCACCCTCGAATCCGCCCTCATCCCCATCCCCATCCCGCTGTTCCGTGGCCTGGAAGGGTTGAGGATCGCCTTCATCCATCGCGATGCCCAGGAGAAGTTCAATCAGGTCGGCTCGCTGGCCGACCTCAAGGTCATGAAGGCGGCTCAGGGCGTCGGCTGGGCAGACAACAAGATCCTGGAGCTGGCGGGCATCCCGACCTACGCGGGCCGTTACAGCAACCTGTTCCGGCTCATCAACGACGGCGACAAGCTCGACTTCTTCCCCCGCGGCCTGGTGGAGGTCTACGCCGAGAGCCATGAGCTGCTGGCCCAGTACCCCAACCTCGCCATCGAGCAGCACCTGTTGCTGCGCTACCCCTTCGCCGAGTTCTTCTTCGTCAGCCCCGAGTCCCCCAAGCTGGCCAAGGCGATCCAGACCGGGTTGGAACGCGCCTACGCCGACGGCAGCTTCATGCAGTTCTTCCGGGAGAATCCCAAGGTCCGCGAGGCCCTGGCCAGCGCGAACCTGGAGCAACGCCTGACCATTCCGCTGGTCAATCCGGACATGACCCCCTTGCTCAGGAGCATCCCGGCCCAATATTGGGAATATCCGCCCCGGCAGGGGCAGTAAGGCAGCACGATCACAGCCTGGGGCCCCATGAGGCCACTACAGATCTGGTGCCCGCCAGGGAGAGGTGGGCCATGAGTTTCACTTACAGCACCAGGGAGGTGCCATGAAACGACTCGATGACTGGTTCGGCGACTATGGCCAGAGCCACCGCCACCCCACCAATGTGGCGATCCACAAGGTGGCGGTCCCCGGCATCTACCTGTGCGGGCTCGCCCTGCTCTGGTGCCTGCCGAGGGGGCCCCTGCCATTCGGGCTCAACTGGGCAATACTGGCGGCCATCCCGGTGCTGCTGTTCTACCTGCGCCTGTCACGCCCCCTGTTCTGGGGCATGGCAGGGTTCACCGCGCTGGGGCTGGTGGCCTGCGCCCTGTGGCAGGGGCCCCTGCTGCTGCCGGCGCTGGTCGCGTTCGTGCTGCTCTGGATAGCCCAGTTTGTCGGCCACCGGATCGAGGGCAAGCGCCCCTCCTTCCTCGCCGACCTGCAATTCTTGCTGATCGGCCCCGCCTGGGTGCTGGCCAGTCTCTACAGTCGTTTGGGCCTGTCTTACCGATAGGCCGGGAGGAGTCTCAATGTCGTACCGTCATCCCCTGCTGCTGCTCGTCGCCCTGCTCGCCGGCCCCGCCCTCGCGGACAAGGCCGACCCCGTCGGCGAGGTGAGCACCGCCTTCAAGCTGGTCGGCCCCAACCACAAGATCCTGGTGGAGGCGTTCGACGATCCCCGCATCGATGGCGTCGCCTGCTATCTGGCGCGCCCCAAGACCGGCGGCGTCAAGGGCGGGCTGGGGCTGGCGGAGGATCCCTCCCATGCCTCCCTCTCATGCCACCAGATTGGCCCCATCACCCTGCCCGCCAAGTTGAAGGCGGGGGAAGAGGTGTTCGATGTCAGCACCTCCCTGGTGTTCAAGGAGCAGAAAGTGGTGCGTTTTTACGACAAAAAGCGCAACGCCCTGGTCTACCTGACTTACAGCACCAAATTGGTAGATGGTTCTTACAAGAGCGCGGTGAGTGCGGTTCCCATCATGCCCTGGGGCTGATCCCCCACCATTTATCCCGTGCTCAACACCTCAAGCTGTTGTAATTTAACTACATCGATATCTGCGGAGAGCGCATCATGAAAGTCGCCGTTTTCAGTACCAAGAGCTATGACAAGGAACACTTCAATCAGGCCAACAGCCAGTACGGCTTCGAGCTGGAGTTCTTCGACGTACGGCTGGAAGCCAAGACCGCCCGCCTCGCCCACCACTTCCCCGTGGTCTGCCTGTTCGTCAACGATGACGCCGACCGGGCGGTGCTGACCGAACTGGCCGCCAACGGCACCAAGGTGATCGCCCTGCGCTGCGCCGGTTACAACAACGTGGATCTGGTCGCCGCCAAGGAGCTGGGGCTCAAGGTGGTGCGGGTGCCCGCCTACTCCCCGGAGGCAGTGGCCGAGCACGCGGTCGGCCTGATGATGACCCTCAACCGCCGCATCCATAAGGCCTACCAGCGCACCCGCGACGCCAACTTCTCGCTGGAAGGGCTGGTCGGCTTCAACATGCACGGCCGCACCGCCGGCATCGTCGGCACCGGCAAGATAGGCATCGCCACCCTGCGCATCCTCAAGGGCTTCGGCATGCGCCTGCTGGTGAGCGACCCCTATCCGAATCAGGCCGCGCTGGATCTCGGCGCCGAGTACGTGGATCTCGACACCCTGTTCCGCCAGTCCGACGTCATCAGCCTGCACTGCCCGCTGTTCAAGGAGAACTATCACCTGCTGAACAAGGAGGCCTTCGCCAAGATGAAGGACGGGGTGATGATCATCAACACCAGCCGCGGCGGCCTGCTCGACTCCAACGCCGCCATCGAGGCGCTCAAGACCGCCCGCATCGGCGCCCTGGGGCTGGACGTATACGAGGAGGAGGAAGATCTCTTCTTCTCCGACAAGTCCAACGAGGTGATCACCGACGATGTGTTCCGTCGCCTCTCCGCCTGCCACAACGTGCTGTTCACCGGTCACCAGGCCTTCCTGACCCGGGAGGCGCTGCACGCCATCGCCGATACCACCCTCAGCAACGTCCAGGCCATCGAGCAGCAGGGCCGCAGCGACAACGAGGTGGAGTAAGCATTCCTCGCATTTAGTCCGTCATTCAGGCGCGCCGGGTTGTGAGACCCGGCGCCTTCGGGTAGGCTACCAGCCCTTTTTTATGCAGGAGCCTGGCCGCCCATGTTTATCGGATTTGATTACGGTACCTCCAACTGCGCCGTTGCCGTGATGGAACAAGGCAGCCCCCGGCTGCTGACCCTGTCAGGCTCCCGCTACCTCCCCTCCACCCTGCACGCCCCCCACAGGGATGCCATCGCCGGCCTGTTGGCCGAACGGCTGACCCCTGCCCGGCAGACCGAGTACCTCAAGCTGCGCGGCCCCGTGGTGACCCGGGCCCAGGCGGTACGGCGCCAGATGCGCGAGGAGGGGCTCATCGACGAGCTCAGCTTCGGCAATGCGGCGCTGGAGCGCTACCTGGAGGAGCCGGACGACGGCTACTACATCAAGTCGCCGAAGTCCTTCCTCGGCGCCTACGGCCTCAAGGCCCCCCAGATCGCCCTGTTCGAGGACATCGTCTGCGCCATGATGCTGCGGGTCCGCGAGGAGGCGGAGCAGCAGCTCGGCCAACCGGTGCGCGGCGCCGTGATCGGCCGCCCGGTCAACTTCCAGGGGCTGGCGGGGGAGGAGAGCAACCGCCAGGCCATCGCCATCCTGACCGAGGCGGCCCGACTGGCCGGCTTCGAGCAGGTGGAGTTTCTCTATGAGCCGGTGGCGGCCGGCTTCGAGTTCGAGGCCCGCCTCAGCGAGGATGCCGTGGTGCTGGTGGTGGACATCGGCGGCGGCACCACCGACTGCTCCATGCTGCGCATGGGCCCCAGCCATCGCGATCGGCTGGATCGCAGCGGCGACCTGCTCGGCCACAGCGGCCAGCGGGTCGGTGGCAACGACTTCGACATCCGCCTGACGGTGGAGGGCATGATGCCGCTGCTCGGCATGCACGAGACCCTCAAGACCGGCAAGCCGCTGCCCCATCCGCTGTTCTGGGATGCGGCCGCCATCAACGACGTCAGCGCCCAGAGCCGCTTCTACAGCCTGGATACCGCCCGCCAGCTGCAGGACTTGCAGCTCGACAGCCAGCCTGGCAGCAAGCTGGCGCGGCTCGCCTGCCTGCGCGCCCACAAGCTGAGCCACCAGCTGGTGTGGCGCGCCGAGCAGGGCAAGATCGCGCTGTCCGACCACCAGCTCAATCAGCAATCCCTGAGCGAGCTGGAGAAGGGGCTGGAAGCGGAACTCAGCCGCGAGCAGCTGGCCAGCGCCTCGGCGCCCTTGCTGGAGAAGATCGGCGAGCTGATGGATCAGGCCATTGCCGCCGCCGGCGTGCAGCCGGATCGGATCTTCGTCACCGGCGGCAGCGCCCGTTCGCCGCTGATCGCCGCCTTCATCCGCCAAAAACTGCCAACCATACCGCTGGAAGGGGGGGATGACTTCGGCTCGGTGGCCGCGGGGCTCGCCCGTTACGCCGAGCGGCTGTTCGCCAACTAACGAGTCTGCCCTCCAGCAGTTGCCTGTCATACGCGCTGGAAGGGGGAGACGTCGGTTCGGTGGTCGCGGGCCTCGCCCGTCATGCCGAGCGGCGGTTCGCCAACTGAGGGCCCGCTGGGGCCCCTGCTGCCGGATTCGAGGCTCAGCCGGACCGAGTGTTGCCATTTGCCGACACCCCCCCGCCCATGAGGGCGACAGAAGCAGTCGGGCTCCCCCTCCGCCGCCCTGCCCCGCAGGCGGCGCCGAGGGTATGCTTGTCGCTCCCATCACCGGAGCCCCTTCGATGCCCAGATTTCTGCTACTGCTGCTCGCCCTGCTTCTGCTCAGCGCCTGCAGCAGTACTCCCGTCTTCGTCCAGCAAGATCTGCAGCACCACCACTGGGTGCTCGACAAGCTGGATGGTCAGCCCATCGCCAGCGCCCGCATCAACCCGCCCGATATCGAGATAGGTGAGCACTTCACCGTCAACGGCATCGCCGGTTGCAACCGCTACTTCGGCCAGGGCCACCTCGAGGGCAACAGATTCTGGGTCACCAGCCTCGGCAGCACGGCCATGGCCTGCCAGCCCCAGCTCGACAGCATAGAGCAGGCGGTCATCGTTACCCTGATGGAGGGAGCCAGCCTGAGCGGGACTCCCCAGACCCTGATCCTGCAGGGGAAACGGCACCGTTTGGAATACCAGCTGCGCGATTGGGTGTACTAGGGCTCACAAAACCACTCGCCGACAGGAACAACTGGCCAGCCTGTGGCACACTATGAGGCACTGTTCGCAATGGAGGCTGCCTCAGCCATGTCGATGGATCGCCTGTTTGGCAAGATCAAGCAACTGCCCACAATCCCGCAGCTACTGCACGAACTGATGCTGAGTTTCAGCGACGAGAATGCCCGCATCGACGAGATCGCGGCCAAGATCGCCATGGACCAGGTCATCAGCGTCAAGGTGCTGCGAATGGCCAACTCGGCCGCCCTGCGCCGGGGCAACGAGGTCACCTCCATCGAGCAGGCGGTGATCCGGCTCGGCTTCAACCGGCTGCGCTCCGTGGTGGTCGCCTCCGGCATCATCAGCAGCTTCAAGGCCCCCCCCAGCTTCGACAAGAACCGCTTCTGGACCCAGACCTTCCAGGTCGCCACCATAGCCCGCACCCTGGCCCTGCAGACCAAGGTGGTGGATGCGGAGACCGCCTTCACCTGCGCGCTGATCCACAACATCGGCGAACTGCTCATCCAGAGCACCCTGCCGGAGGAGGCCGAGCTCATCAGCCTGGCCATCGAGAAGGGCAGCAGCCGGGTCGAGGCCCAGCGGGAGATGCTGGGCTACGACTACGCCCAGCTCGGCGCCGAGCTGGCGCGGCGCTGGAACCTGTCGGCATCCTTCGTCGACGCCATCTCCCAGCAGCTGGACCCGCTCTCCTATCAGCCGGTCAGCAAGGAGGCGGTGCTGATCCGGCTCGCCGTCTTCGTCTCCTTCGCCTGGCATGCCGGGGTGCCGGCCCAGGCCATCATAGCCCGCTTCCCCACGCCGCTCGCCGACCAGCTCGGGCTGGATCCCAGCACCCTGGCGGACCAGCTCGAACAGCTCCATGAACAGGGCAATGCCCTCGCCGACTTGCTGACCCAGTAGATCCACGGTGGCCGACCAGAGCGGGTCCGATCCCCGTCTCACTCTGGTCGGTCAACACCCACAACTTCACGAACAGGGTAGTAATATGGCCCTCGCCGACCTTCTGACGCAGTAGACATCATGACTCCTCCCTTCCTGTTTCACCCCCAGGTGGCACCCTGGTTCAAAGAGCGTGCCGATGCCCTGTTGCTCACCCTGTTCAGCGAGCTGGACAGCCCGATCCGGGAGGTGTGGCTGCGCCACGAGCCGGACAACGAGGAGTACCTGCTGGCCATGACCCCGGTCTCGACCCGGGATCGGCTGCAGGTCTGGCAGGTCGAGCTGCCGCTGGCCAGGGGGCAGGACATCCACCTCTACTGCTTCAAGTGCCTCACCGATGAGCAGCAGTGGTGGCTGCACGGGGCCGGTGTCAGCGCCGCCATGCCGCCGCGCGAGCAGCATTTTCGCTTCAACAGCCTGCATCAGCCGCCGGCCTGGGTACAGGATCAGGTGTTCTACCAGATCTTCCCCGACCGCTTCTGCAACGGCGACCCCTCCCTCAGCGTGCGTCATCACGAGTACGAATACCGGGGCAAGGCCGTCATCAGCAAGGCCTGGGGAGAGCCGGTCAGCCGGCACGAGGAGGGCCATGCCGCCTGTGAATTCTACGGCGGCGATCTGGCGGGCATCGATGCCAAGCTGCACTACCTGCAGTCCCTCGGCATCACGGCGCTCTACCTCAACCCCATCTTCGACTCGCCGAGCAACCACAAGTACGACACCCAGGACTACTACGGCGTCGACCCGCACCTCGGCAGCAATGCCCAGTTCGCCGAGCTGACCCGCAACCTGCATCAGCGCGGCATGAGGATCATCCTGGATGCCGTGGTCAACCACACCTCGACCGAACACCCCTGGTTCTGCCCGCCGCTGGGGGCCAAGAGCAACCCGGATTCCCCCTGGCGCAGCTTCTACACCTTCGATCAGGAGGGGGATTACGTCAGCTGGAAGGGGATCCGCAGCCTGCCCAAGCTCGACTTCGCCAGCGCCCAGGTGCAGGACGCCGTCTATCGCGCCGACAACGCCATCCTGCGCTACTGGATGCGCACCCCCTACCAGATCGACGGCTGGCGCTTCGACGTCATCCACATGCTGGGGGAACGTGGCACGGCCATGGGCAACCGCGGCCACGTGCGCGCCATTCGCGGCGCAGTGAAGCAGGAGAACCCGGACGCTTACGTGCTCGGCGAGCACTTCTTCGAGGCGAGCCAGTGGCTGCAGGGGGATCAGGAGGACGGCGCCATGAACTACTACGGCTTCGCCCACCCCATTCGCGCCTTCCTGGCGGCGCAGGACATCGCCTATCACCCCATCAGGATCAGCGCCGAGGAGCTGGACAGCTGGCTCAAGCTGGCGCGGGCCCACATCCCGTTCAAGAACCAGCTGGCCCAGTTCAACCTGCTGGACAGCCACGACACCGCCCGCTTCCTCCACCTGCTGGGGGAGGACAAGCAGCGCATGCGGCTGGCTGCCACCCTGCTGCTCACCTACATAGGCGTACCGTCCATCTACTACGGCGACGAGGTGGGCCTCTCCGGTGGCAACGATCCGGACTGCCGGCGCTGCTTCCCCTGGGAGACCACCGACTGGGATCATGTGCTGCACGATCACTATCGGCGCCTGATCCAGCTGCGCAAGCAGCGGCCCGCCCTGCGCCGGGGGGACATCCAGACCCTCTACGCCGGCCCCCACAGCTATGTGTTCGTCCGCACCCTGCAGAGCGATCAGGTGGTGGTGGCCTGCAACCGCCACCCCACCGAACCGCGCACCATCAGCCTGCCCCTGTGGCAGACCGCCAGCCCCGCCAGCCGCTTCACCGACGCCTTCAACGGCGACAAGTTCGAGGTGGTGCAGGGCCAGCTGCAACTCACCATCCCGGCCAACTCGGCCAGGGTGCTGCTCTCGAGCTGAGATAAAAAAAACCGGAGCAGATGCTCCGGTTTTTGTTGGCGCTCAGGCTCAGTAGTTGATGCTGACGTAGGGTACTTCCGGCACGTCCCAGGCCTGCTTGAGGTAGACGGTCAGCACGAAGAAGAAGTTCGCGAGCAGGTTGGCGAAGCGGTAGAGGATGGGATCGAAGCGCACGCCGCTCTCCTCCAGTCGCACCAGCAGCCGCACCACCTTCTTGCTGCCGCAACGGCACAGATGCAGGGTGGGGATGGGTTGCGGCCCCTGGGGCAGCACGAAGCCGGTGACCCGGCCACGACTCGCCTCGTTGTAGTGATCGTAACGCCCCTTCAACCAGTCCAGATCCGCCTCGAAGATCCCCAGCTTGCCGCGCACCGAGCCGTTGAGGTTGTAGATGAGCCGCTGCAGGGCCCCCAGATCGGCCAGCATGGCCTCGGTATCGGCCTTGGGTGCCAGCTGCGCCAGCACGGCCCCCACCTGACAGCAGAGCTCGTCGGTGGCGATCTCGTAGTCGCACTGGAACTGAGTCTCGAAGATGAAGGGGTAGCAGAGCTCGCGCTTGTCTCTCGGTTTCTTGGGGTTCATGGCATCTTCTGGCTGGAGAAAAGGGCAGTTTGCCAGCCCGGGCCCGGACTGGCAAACGACCCGTACCCAGGGTCGGCAGGGCCGATGGCGCCAGGCTAGCTCGTCGCCATCTGCTGGCCGAGCAGTCTCATGGCCTCCAGCATCCGCTGATTGAAGCCGACAAAGCCCGCACTCTGGGCCGGATCGGTCTGACCCCGCGCCGCCAGCACCGCCGGCGTCAGCGCCTGCTGGGAGGAAGCAGGCAGCGCGGCATCGGCCCCTCGCTGCCACTGGCCCAGCAGGGGCAGATAGTCCGCCAGCGGCTTCAGGCTCTCCTGCAGCGAGTGAGCCCCCTGATAGGCCTGGCTCAGCTTGCTGCTCTGCCTGAACTTGAGGGAGTAAGAGGCCAGCTGGCTGTCATCCAGTTGCAGCGCGCTCAGCCTGTCCGCCAGCGTCTTGTCATCCCCGCCGAAGAACTGGCCGGCCAGGTCGTCCAACCCCTTGACCAGCTTGCCGATGGCCTCCATCTCGTCGCCGCTGAGCGCCCCTTGCAGCGAGAAGTCGAAGCTCTGGCTCGACTTCAGGCTGAAGCCCTCCTCACGGCGGGACTTGAACTGCCAGCTGTCGCTGAAGCGCAGCATCAGCTGGTCCCCATCCCGGGTCTCTATCTCGAGGAAGGCCTGCTGCCGGCTGGCCATCTTGGCCGCCCCCAGATCCGTGGTCGAGACCTCGCCGAAGAACTCCTGCTCGAAGGACTCCAACCCATCCTGGATCAGCTTGTAGCTCTTATCGATGCCGGTCTTGATCTCCTCGTTGTCGGTGGCCCAGTCGCCGAGCTGCTCCCTGGCGCCGCTGAAGCCCATGTCGACCCCCTTGCGCGCCTGCGCCATCATCTCGGCCAGCTCGTCATCGCTCTTGCCATCCGAGCGCGCTGCCCCCAACCGCCCGCTGACAAATTGCAGCACGTTGTCCGCCACCGACTGGAAGTCGAACAGGGTCTCCGGGGTGATCGGCTCCGGCGGGTTCAGTTTGAACTCCTGATTCTTGGGCGCCTGATAGCGCTGGCCATGGAGCTCAAGCGTGAACTGCAGCGCCTGCTGGATCAGCACCTGCGCCCACTTGGGCGGCCGGTTCAGGGTGACCGCCTCCCCCTCCTCCGCCTGCTTTGCCGCCGCCTGCTGAGGTGCCTTGGGGGAGGCACCCACTCCCTTGGGTTGGGCCGCGCCCACGCCATCTATCTGCATAATCCTTCCTCCCGCCATGGTGGTGGATCGGTTATCGGCCTGACTGCACACTTCTTGACCATAAAAACTTGGAGAATCTGCGGCTGGCTTTTACAATCTGGCCCCTTTGGATGGCCTCTGGCCTTCCCCCGGTTTCTGTCCGGCCCTGCCCGGTGCATGCGAGGTATCAATGACCCAATCCCAGCGGACCCCCGCCGACTACCAGGCCCAGCTCGACGAGAAGAGCGCCCGCCTCACCGAGCTGTTCGCCGCTTGCAATCCACCCGCGCTGGAGGTGCATGCCTCGCCCGCCGAGCACTACCGGATGCGCGCCGAGTTCCGCATCTGGCACGAGGGAGATGACCTCTTCCACTGCATGTATGCCCCGGCTACCAAGGAGATCATCCGGGTCGAGCAGTTCCCCACCGCCAGCCGCCTCATCAACCAGCTGATGCCGGTGCTGCTCGAGGGCCTGCGCCCGCACCCGGTGCTGCGCAAGAAGCTGTTCCAGATCGATTACCTCTCCACCCTATCCGGCCAGCTGTGTGTCAGCCTGCTCTATCACCGTCGGCTCGAGGCGGAGTGGCAACCGGCCGCCGCGGCGCTGCAGGCCGAGCTGCGCGCCAAGGGCTTCGATCTGCGACTGATCGGCCGCGCCCACAAGCAGAAGATCTGCCTGGGGGAGGAGTTCGTCATCGAGCAGCTGACGGTGCAGGGCCGCCAACTCATCTACCAACAGGTGGAGAACAGCTTCACCCAGCCCAACGCCGAGATTAACCAGCAGATGCTGGGCTGGGCGCTGGACGTGACCAGGGGGAGCGACGGTGACCTGCTGGAGCTCTACTGCGGCAACGGCAACTTCTCCATCGCCCTGGCCCAGAACTTCCGCAAGGTGCTGGCCACCGAGATCGCCAAGCCGAGCGTGGATTCCGCCCAATTCAACATCGCCGCCAACGGGGTGGACAACGTCATCATACTGCGCATGTCGGCGGAGGAGTTCACCATGGCGATGCGCGGCGAGCGGGAGTTCAACCGCCTCAAGGGGGTCGATCTCGCGAGCTACCAGTGCAACACCATCTTCGTCGACCCGCCCCGCGCCGGGCTCGACGACGCCACCGTCAAGCTGGTGCAGGAGTACGACAACATCCTCTACATCTCCTGCAACCCCGAGACCCTGCAGGCCAACATGCAGGTCCTCGGCGAGACCCACGAGATCGCCCGCTTCGCGCTGTTCGACCAGTTCCCCTGGACCCATCATATGGAAGCCGGGGTCTACTTGAAGCGCAAGGCGAGATAACGCAGGCGGCAGCAACCAATATGACGACAGGGCCCAAGGGCCCTGTTTGATTATTTATCCCGGTGCAGAGAGCGGGGGGAGCCGTTATGCTGGCGGCACGCGCATCCGCGCCATTGCCGGGGTGTCACGCCACCATGCCACGCGTTCTCTTTGTTGAAGATGATCCCGAGATAGGCCAGCTCATCAGCAGCTGGCTGGGCCGCCACGATATCGAGGTCCTGCTGGAGACCAGAGGCGATCTGGCGCTGGCCAGAGTCCTGGCCGAGCAGCCGGATCTGGTGCTGCTCGACATCATGCTGCCGGGTCAGGACGGCCTCTCCCTGTGCCGGGATCTGCGGCCGCGCTTCCAGGGCCCCATCGTCATGCTCACTTCGCTCGACAGCGACATGAACCAGATCCTCAGCCTGGAGCTCGGGGCCAACGACTACATCCTCAAGACCACGCCACCGCCCGTGCTGCTGGCCCGGCTGCGGGTCCAGTTCCGCCAGCAGGGGGCGCCGGCCGCGGCCGTGCCCAGCGCGCCGCCCCAGCGCCTGCAGTTCGGCCGCCTGCAGATCGACGGCCCGGGCCGGGACGTGCGGCTGGCTGGCACCAGCATCCCGCTCTCCACCGCCGACTTCGATCTGCTGTGGGAGCTGGCCTGCCACGCCGGCCAGATCCTGGGGCGGGAAGCGCTGTTTCGCAGCCTGCGGGGGCGCGACTACGACGGTCAGGATCGCAGCATGGACGTCGCCATCTCCCGCCTGCGGCGCCGGCTGGGGGATGACCCCAACAACCCGACCCGGATCAAGACGGTGCGCCAGAAGGGTTATCTGCTGGTCCCCCAGGCCTGGGACTGATCGGGCGCCTGGCGGCCCAGTGCCGACGGCCAGCCCCCACTTCTGCCCACAGGGAGAGCGCCAATGCGTCGCCTGTTTATCCAGTTCTACCTGCTGCTGATCGGCTGCTTCGGCCTCGCCATCCTGCTGATCGGCCTGGTCTATCAGGTCAGCGCCGAGCGGGCCGGTGACCGCTATCTTGAACGCATGATGCAAGGCTCCCTCGGCCTGCTCACCGGCGAGCTGGCACGGCTGCCGGCCGAGCATTGGCCCGCCCGCATGGCGGAGCAGAGCCGTCAGCTCAACCTGCCGCTGCAGATAGGGCCCCTCGCCAACCAGCCGCTGGCCAGCGACGATCAGGCCTTCCTCGAGGCGGGCAACATCGTCATCGTCGAGGAGGACGACACCTTCCTGCAGCGCATTCCCAAGACCGATCAGGTGCTGATCGTCGGCCCCGTGCCCTATCTCTCCTACCTGCACGAGCTGCACTGGGTCGACGTGGGCCTGCTGCTGCTCATCGGCCTCTCCCTCGGCCTGCCCATCCTGCTCTGGCTGCGGCCCCACTGGCGCGGCCTGCAGCAACTGGAGCAGACCGCGCGCCGGGTCGGCGACGGCGATCTCTCCAGCCGCACCGGCCTGCCCGCCGGCAGCAGCCTGGCCAGGGTCGGCCGCACCTTCGATCAGATGGCCGAGCAGTTGCAGGCCATGCTGGCCAGCCGCAAGCAGCTGACCGACGCCATCGCCCACGAGCTGCGCACCCCCCTGGTCAGGCTGCGCTACCGGCTCGCCATGCTGGAGCCGCCGCCGAGCGAGGCGGATCGGCAGGGGCTGGAGCGCGACCTCGGGGCGCTGGACTCCCTCATCGAGGAGATGCTCACCTACGCCCGCCTCGATCGCCCGTCCCTGCCGCTGCAGTGCAGCGAGCTGGAGCTGGGTGGCTGGGCCCGGGAACGGCTGGGGGACTGGCAGGCCCTGCGGCCGGACAAGCGACTCGACTTCACTATCCCCCCGGGGCCACTGCCCTGGCGGGGGGATGCCAGGCTGCTGGAGCGGGCGCTGGAGAACCTCATCGGCAATGCCCTGCGCCACGCGGCCGGCCGGGTGAGCCTGAGCATGGCGCGGCAACAGGATGACTATCTGCTGATGGTGAGCGACGACGGCCCCGGCATAGAGCCCGCGCTCGCGCCCCAGATCTTCGAGCCCTTCGTGCGGCTGGATCAGAGCCGGGACAGGCGCACCGGCGGGGCCGGACTCGGGCTCGCCATAGTGCGCAGCATCGCCCGCCACCACGGCGGCGAGGTGCAGCTGTTGCCTGCGGCGAGCGGCGCCTGCTTCTGCCTGCGGCTGCCGGTACATTTGGATACAAACCGTCACCAGCCACTCACTGAAGCGGATCGGGAACAGCCCTAGGATGAAGCCATGGAGAAAAGCTCCATACCATCAACCCGAACGAGGAACTGGAATATGAACAAGCTGATCCCCCTGAGTCTGGCCGCTGTCTTCGCCCTGACCTCCGGCTTCACCATGGCCGCCACCGCCACCCCGGCGACGCCGGCCACCCATGCGACTCAGACCAAGGTCGTGAAAAAACACCACCACAAGGCAGCCCACACCGCCGTCGCGCCTACCACCAAGACCAAACCCACGGCTGCAACCCCCAAGGCCTGATAGCAACAGTTCGGCTTTGCCTTAACGAGAAGGGGCCCCAATACGGGGCCCCTTCTGTTGTTACCGCTGGCGAGCCTGGGGCCCGCTCCGCGATTCAGTCCAGCATGTAGTCCGCCGGCAACGCGACGCGGGCCACCCCCGACTCGACCGCGGCCAGCGCCACGGCACGGGCCACCCGCGGCAACAGGCGGGCATCCATCGGCTTGGGAATGACGTAATCCTTGCCGAAGCACAGCTCGCTCACCCCGGCGGCAGTCAGCACCTCGGCCGGCACCGGCTCCTTGACCAGGCCGCGAATGGCCTCCACCGCGGCGATCTTCATGGCGTCGTTGATGCGGCTGGCGCGGGCGTCCAGCGCGCCGCGGAAGATGAAGGGGAAGCAGATGACGTTGTTGATCTGGTTCGGATAGTCGGAGCGACCCGTGCCCATGATGAGATCGCTGCGCACCGAGTGCGCCAGGGCGGGCTTGATCTCGGGATCCGGGTTGGAGCAGGCGAAGATCACCGGGCGCGGCGCCATCAGGGCCACCGCCTCGGCCGGCAACACGTCCGGGCCCGAGACGCCGACGAACACATCGGCCCCCTCGATCGCCTCCATCAGGGTGCGCAGTGGGGTGTCGTTGGCGAAACGTTGCTTGTACTGGTTCAGGTCGGTGCGACCGCTGTGGATCACCCCCTGCCGATCCAGCATGAAGATGTGCTCGGGGCGGGCGCCGCACTTGATCAGCAGATCCATGCAGGCGGTGGCGGCCGCGCCGGCGCCCATGCAGACGATGCGGCTCTGCTCGATGCGCTTGCCCTGCACTTCCAGCGCGTTGAGCAGGCCGGCGGCGGTGACGATGGCGGTGCCGTGTTGATCATCGTGGAACACCGGGATGTCGCAACGGGCGATCAGCGCCTGCTCGATCTCGAAGCACTCCGGCGCCTTGATGTCTTCCAGGTTGATGCCACCGAAGGTGTCGGCGATGGCCGCCACAGTGTCGATGAACTGCGCGCTGGTCTCGTGCTTGACCTCTATGTCGATGGCGTCGATGCCGGCGAAGCGCTTGAACAGCAGGGCCTTGCCCTCCATCACCGGCTTGGAGGCCAGCGGGCCCAGATTGCCCAGCCCCAGGATGGCGGTGCCGTTGGAGATGACGGCCACCAGATTGCCCTTGCCGGTGTAGCGGTAGGCATCTTCCGGGTTGGCGGCGATCTCGCGCACCGGCTCGGCGACGCCCGGGCTGTAGGCCAGCGCCAGATCATGGGCGGTTTCGGCAGGCTTGGTGAGGGCGATGGCAATCTTGCCGGGAACGGGCTGGGCGTGGTAATCGAGCGCTTGCTGACGCAGATCGGACATGGGGGACCCCGATACGGAAATGAATGTAGTGGTGCATGGCTCGCCGACGGCGAGGGCTGGGGATCATAAAGAAAACCAGCGGGCTTTCACAGTAGAAAGTATTGCCACGAGCCACTGACACGCCAGTTATTAGCATGTCGCACCAGCTACAAATACCTATTTAGTTATAGATATGGTTTCAGTCCATCACGGGTATGCCGGCCCGCGCCTCCGCCTGACGGGCGATGGCCTCCGTCATCCCCTGGAAGATGAACAGGTGGAACGGCAGCATGGCGAGCCAGTAGGCCAGCCCCCAGGCGCCCTGCGGATGCCAGTGGGCGGTCACCTTGAGCCGGGTCAGGCCGGACTCCTCCGGCAAGATGTTGAACTCCAGCCGCCCCACCCCGGGGGCCTTCATGTTGAACAGCAGATCCAGCCTGCGCCCCTCGTCCACCCCGAGGATCTGCCAGGAGTCCAGCATGTCCCCCTTCACGAAGCGATCCGGGTTGGTGCGGCCGCGGGTGCGGGCCGGGCCACCGATCAGGTGATCCATCCATTCGCGCACCACCCACAGCTCGTTCATGTAGAAGTAGCGCTGCTCGCCCCCCAGCTGCTGCAGCACCTGCCACACCACCTCAGGGCCGGCGAGGCAGACCGCCTCCCCGCTGGCGGTGCGATCATAGAAACCGTATTCGGGATGGCGCCAGCGCAGGCCCAGCGGCGTCTCCTCCCCCTGCTGCTCGGCCCCTAGCCGCTGCTCCAGCGCCAGGGTCTCGGTCAGCGCCTCGTCGAAGCTGAGCAGGGTCTGGGGCAGCAGGCTCTGCAGCTGGCCCCCCTCGGCCGGGATGTCGTGCTTGAGGCCACCCACCAGCGCCTTGGCCACCGGCTGGGGCACCGAGGTGGCGAATTGCAGCCACCAGGCGGAGAGCCTTGGACTCAGGAAGGGGATGGGGATGACCGGGAAGCGCTTGCCGATATGGGCGGCGAACTTCTGCAACTGCTGCTGATAGCTGAGCAGCTCGGGGCCCACGGCGTTCAGCACCAGGCCATCCACCCCCTCGGCCTCCACCAGCCCGCCCAGGTAGTGCAGCAGGTTGGACAAGGCGATGGGCGGCGTGCGGGAGCGCACCCACTTGGGGGTGACCATCATCGGCAGGTTGAACACCAGATCCCGCATCACCTCGAAGGCGGCGGAGCCTGGCCCTATGATGATGCCGGCCCGCAGCTCCACCGTCGGCACCCCCGCCTCGCGAAACAGCTCGCCACAATGGCGGCGGGAGTTGAGGTGGCGGCTGTTGCAGCGCTCCGGCTGGATGGCGCCCAGATAGATGATGCGGCGCACCCCGGCGGCGCGGGCGGCGGCGGCGAAGTTCTTCACCCCCTGCTGCTCCAGCCGGTGGAAACCCGCGCCGGCACCCATGGCGTGCACCAGATAGAAGACGGTGTCGACCCCGGCCAGGGCGGGCAGCAGGGTGATGGGCTTGAGGCTGTCGGCGAGGCGAAACTCGACCCCCTCCGGCAGCCGGCAGGGGCGGCGGGCCCCGGCGATGACCCGGTAGCCCAGCGTTTGCAGGTGGGGCACCAGATAAGATCCGATATAACCGGCCGCCCCCATCACCAGACATGTGCGCATCTGTTCTTCTCCCATGATTGAGCCAACACCATAGGGCAAACCGCTTCAATACAGAACGCCAACCAATAAAAAAGGCGCCCGATGGGCGCCTTTTTCAGAATTCTTCAGAAGTAAGATTACTTCTTGGCAGTCAGACCACCGAAACGCTTGTTGAACTTGTCTACGCGGCCGCCGCTAGAAACTTCTTTCTGCTTGCCGGTATAGAACGGGTGGCACGCGGAACACACGTCCAGGCTCAGATCTTTACCCAGGGTAGAGAAAGTGTTGATGACGTTACCGCAAGAGCACTTGGCGGTGATGGCGACGTACTCAGGATGGATATTAGCTTTCATGGACAACCTCGATTATCAGGCCGTGTCGCCATCCGATCTCTTGTCGGACACCACACGATTGTTGAACACAGTTTCAAAGGCTGCGAATAATATAGGAAATGCCTGAGTTCAGGCAAGTGGCTTCGCAGAAAAAATAGGCAACCCCTGGTGGATTCATCGCAAACGCTTGATCTGGTTCGTGTCGCTGTGCCGGTACCCTTACGCCGTCATTTCGACTATCTCTCCCCCTTGCCCCTGCCTGCGCCCGGTTGTCGGGTCGAGATCCCCTTCGGCCCCCAGACCCTGGTCGGCCTGGTGGTGGCCCATCCTGGCGAGAGTCAGGTGCCCCGCGCCAAGCTCAAACCCATCAAACGGGTGCTGGACAGCGCGCCTGTGCTGGGCCCGGACATACTGGCGTTGATGGAGTGGAGTGCCAACTACTACCAGCATCCGCTGGGCGAGGTGCTGCCCCACGCCCTGCCGGTGCTGGTGCGCAAGGGCGAGCCCGCCGCCTACCGGGAGCTGGAGTTCTGGTTTGCCACCGAAGCCGGGATGGCGATCGATCTCAACGAGCTCAAGCGCGCCGCCAAGCAGCAGCAGGCCCTGGCCCTGCTGCGCAAGGGGCCGCAGACCCCCTCCGCGCTCAAGCAGGAGGAGATCCAGAGTGCGGCGCTCACCGCGCTGGAGAAGAAGGGGCTGCTGGAGAGACGCAGCCTGGAGCCGAGTCATGAGGGGGACTGGGCGAGCCGGTTCGAGGCGGGTGAGGGGCTGCGCCTCAACGGCGAGCAGGCGCTGGCGGTCTCCGCCATCACCAGTCAGGGCGACCAGTTCGGCGCCTTCCTGCTGGACGGCATCACCGGCTCCGGCAAGACCGAGGTGTACTTAAGCATCCTCGAGCCCCTGCTCAGGGCGGGCAAGCAGGCGCTGGTGATGGTGCCGGAGATAGGCCTCACCCCCCAGACCATCAACCGCTTCCGGCGCCGCTTCCAGGTGCCCGTGGTGGCGATGAACTCCGCCATGAACGATCGGGAGCGGCTCGATGCCTGGCTCGCCTGCCGCGATGGCGGCGCCGCCATCCTGATCGGCACCCGCTCCGCGGTGTTCACCCCGTTCAAGGATCTCGGCATCATCATCATCGACGAGGAGCACGACGGCTCCTTCAAGCAGCAGGACGGTTTCCGCTACCACGCCCGGGATCTCGCGGTGATGCGGGCCCATCGCGCCGGCATCCCCATCCTGCTCGGCTCGGCCACCCCCTCGCTGGAGACGCTGCACAACGCCAAGAGCGGCAAGTATCACCACCTCAGCCTGACGCGGCGCGCCGGCAACGCCCAGACCGCCCGCCAGGTGATCCTCGACATCAAGAGCGTGCGGCTGCAGGCCGGGCTCTCCCCCCAGCTGGAGCAGCTGATGGCGGAGCACCTGGCGGCCGGCAACCAGGTGATGCTGTTTCTCAACCGCCGCGGCTATGCCCCGTCGCTTATCTGCCACCAGTGCGGCTGGAGCGCCGCCTGCGAACGCTGCGACGCTTGGTACACCTGGCATCAGGCCGGGCGCCGGCTGCACTGCCACCACTGCGACAGCATACGCCCGCTGCCCCACCACTGCCCGGAGTGCGGCAGCAACGAGCTGATCGGTTCCGGGGTCGGCACAGAACAGCTTGAGCAGCTGCTCACCACCGTTTTCCCCCAGTACCCTGTGGTCCGTATCGACCGGGACAACACCCGCCGTAAAGGCGAGCTGGAGACCCATCTCGGCGACATCAAGGCGGGCAAGTACAAGATCCTGATCGGCACCCAGATGCTGGCCAAGGGCCACCACTTCCCGGATGTGACTCTAGTCGGCCTGCTGGACGTGGATGGCGCCCTGTTCAGCGCCGATTTTCGCGCCGCCGAGAAGCTGGCCCAACTCTACACCCAGGTGGCCGGCCGCGCCGGTCGTGCCAGCAAACCAGGGCTGGTGGTGCTGCAGAGCCACCACCCTGAGCACGCCCTGCTGCAGGATCTGACCCAGAACGGCTACGGTCACTTCGCCGACACCGCGCTGAAAGAGCGCCGCCTGCTGGGGCTGCCGCCGTTCAGCTATCAGGGGCTGTTCCGGGCCGAGGCCAACGGCCGCGACGAGGTGCAGCTGTTCCTCGGCCGGCTCGCCGAGACTCTGCGCAGCGCCCAGTATCCCCATGTGCAGGTGCTGGGGCCCATCAGCGGCTTCATGGAGCGCAAGGCGGGCAAGTTCAGGATGCAACTGCTGGTGCAGGGGCCTAACCGGGCCCCCTTGGCGCAGCTGCTGGATTGGGCGGTCAAGGAGCTGGACGGCTGGCCCGAGACCAAGAAGGTGCGCTGGAGCCTGGATATAGACCCCACCGAGTTGAACTAAGTTGAACCAGGTGCGGGCGAACCGACAGATACAACAAGGGGGCCTGCGCCCCCTTGTTGTATCTGCAGCAGCCCCTTATTGCGCGGGCTGGGAGACCCCCTCCAGCCGCACCTCGACCCGGCGATCCGGCGCCAGACAGGCGATCAGCGCCTGCCTCGACTGCTCGCCACAGCTGCCCCCGGTCACCGGGGACGACTCTCCGCGCCCCTCTGCCCGCACCTTGTCGGCAAACAGTCCCTTGGCGACCAGATAGTCGGCCACGCTGCGGGCACGTTGCTCAGACAGGGACTGGTTGTAGGCGTCGGACCCCTGCCTGTCGGTATGACCGATCACGGTCGCGACCCCGTCTTTCGGGTTGGCGGCCACTATCTGGGCGAACAGGCTATCCAGCGCCTGGCTCGCCTCGGGTCTCAGGGTCGCCTTGTTGAACTCGAACAATACGTCCGAGTTCAGGCTGAACTGCTTCTCGACCAGCACGGGCGCCACGACAGCGGCGGGGGGTGGGGTCGGGGCCACGGGTTCGTCGCCGATCTGGTTGAAGTGATAGACCATGCCGACCGCCAGCAGGCCGTTGTCCAGCTCTATGCCGGACTCATCGAGCGAGGTCTTGCCGAGCGGAGTGGTGTACTGGTATTCGAGGCGGGCGGACCAATCCTTGTCGATGGCATATTCCAGACCGAGTGCGCCGACGAAGGCGGCGCCGTGATACTTGCCGCCACCCGACTCGGTGAGGTTGCTGGTGCCATCGTTGGCCCAGGCGCTGATGGAGCTATCGGTCCAGGCATAGGCGCCCCCCAGCCGGCCATAGATGTCCAGGGTCTCGGTCGCCGGGAAGCCGATCTTCATGGTGGCCTGGATCATCTGCGCCTTGGCCTCCCCATCCAGTCCCGCCTCGACCCCGTTGCTGCTGAAGCGCTGATCGACCTGATACTTGCCGAGCCAGTCATACCCCAGCTCGACGGCCACATTCCTGTTGACCTGATAGCCCACGAAGGCGCCAAGGCCGAGATCGCTGTGATCCTGGCCGGGATCGAAGGTATCGAGCACCTCCTTGACCTGATCGTCGTAATCCACCCCGTAAAAATTGGACCAACCGGCCTTGCCACCGGCATACCAGGTGTTGTCTTGCGGCGCGGCCTGCAGCGCCCCCGTAGCCATCAGACCGCCGATCAGGACGGCGAGCGTAGATTTGTTCATGGATGAGCCCCTGCAATGAATTGTTATGACGCCGGATGCGCCTCTCTTCCCTGACGGGGCCCTGAACCTAGCCCCTTACTCAGGTTATCCCATCTGTTGCAAGCCTCAAACGACCAGGGACTCAGGAGTGTGATATTGGCGACATTATCGACAGATGTTCTCCCCTGCACCCCCTGCCCCTCAAAAAAAACCGGAGAGCTGGGCTCTCCGGTTTCGGGTCTGGGCAGAGGCCGGTGGCCATCCTCCCTAGCTGGCCAGGAACAGCCGGTAGGCGGGATCGTCGCTCACCTCCTTCCAGCCGTAGCCAATCTCGTGCAGGTAGTCGTGGAAGGCGGCCACGTCTTCATCCGGCAGCTCGAAGGCACAGAGCACCCGACCATAGTCGGCACCGTGGTTGCGGTAGTGGAACAGGCTGATGTTCCAGCGACAGCCCAGGGTCTCCAGGAAGCGCATCAGGGCGCCCGGCTGCTCCGGGAACTTGAAGCTGTAGAGCCGTTCACCGAGGGGCCGGGCCGGGCGGCCGCCAATCATGTAGCGCACGTGGTTCTTGGCCAGCTCGCTCTCGGTCATGTTGACCACAGGGTAGCCATTTCCCTCCAGCTGATGCTGGATCTGGGTCAACTCCTCGTCGCCGCCGGTGAGGCGCACCGAGACGAACAGGGAGGCCTGGGCCGCATCCGCGTAGCGGTAGTTGAACTCGGTCACCATGCGCGGGCCGAGCTGGCGGCAGAAGTCGAGGAAGGCCCCCTTGCGCTCGGGTATGGTCACCGCCAGCATGCCCTCGCGCTTCTCGCCTATCTCGCAGCGCTCCGACACGTAGCGCAGGCTGTGGAAGTTGACGTTGGCACCGGACAGAATGGCCGCCATCCGGCCGCCCTTGACCTGCTCACGCTCGCTGTAGGCCTTGAGCCCCGCCAGCGACAGGGCGCCAGAGGGTTCGGCGATGGCGCGGCAGTCGTCGAAGATATCTTTCAGCGCGGCGCAGATCTGGTCGTTGGAGACGGTCACCACCTCGTCCAGATACTGGTTGCACAGACGAAACGTCTCTGTGCCGATGCGCTTGACCGCCACACCGTCGGCAAACAGCGAGACCCGATCCAGATTGACCGGCTCGCCGGCTTCCATGGCGGCCTTGAGGCAGGCGGAGCCTTCCGCCTCCACCCCGATCACCTTCACATCCGGCAGCAGCTGCTTGATGTAGACGGCCACACCGGCGGCCAGGCCGCCGCCCCCCACAGGCACGAACACGTGGGTGAGGTGGGTATCCTGCTCCAGCAGCTCCTTGCCGATGGTACCCTGGCCCGCGATCACCTCGACGTCGTCAAACGGCGGTATCAGGGTGTAGCCCTCCAGTTCGGAGAGGCGGCGGCTCTCGGCATAGGCCTCGTCGAAGCTATTGCCAAACAGCATGACGTTGCCACCCAGCCGGCGCACCGCATCTATCTTGATGTCCGGCGTGGTCTTGGGCATCACTATGATGGCCTTGATGCCGAGCTTGGCCGCCGACAGGGCGACCCCCTGGGCATGGTTGCCGGCAGAGGCCGCCACCACACCGTTCGCCTTCTGCTCGGCGCTCAAGGTCGCGATCTTGTGATAGGCACCGCGCAGCTTGAAGGAGTGCACCGGCTGCAAGTCTTCCCGCTTGAGGGAGACCTGGTTGCCGAGCCGTTCGGACAATTTTTTAAGGGTCTGCAAGGGGGTCACCCGCGCCGCCTCATAGACGGGGGAGAGCAACACCTTGCGTAGATAATCTGCCGCAGAGACCATGGTTACTCCTCCGCCTTGCCGGAATGAACGCGCACCATGCTCGGCACGGCACAGACGGAATACGGGTAATTTGCCTTAAGTGTCATCATCACTCCTCCAGCTTGCTGCGATCTCGTACCGCGCCCTTGTCGGCACTGGTAGCGAGCATGGCGTAGGCGCGCAGGGCAAAGGAGACCTGACGCTGACGGTCCAGCGGCTTCCAGCCACGGGCCGAGGCGGCAACGCGGCGGGCGGCCAGCACACTGTCGGCCACTTCCAGCACCATGCTGCGAGCCGGAATATTGATGTTGATGATGTCGCCATCCTCCACCAACCCTATGGTGCCGCCGGAGGCCGCCTCGGGCGAGACGTGGCCGATGGAGAGACCCGAGGTACCGCCAGAGAAGCGGCCATCGGTGATCAGGGCGCACTGCTTGCCCAATCCCATGGACTTGAGATAGGTGGTGGGATAGAGCATCTCCTGCATGCCGGGACCGCCCTTGGGCCCTTCGTAGCGGATCACCACCACTTCACCGGCTTTGACCGTACCGTCCAGGATGCCAGCGACGGCGGTGTCCTGGCTCTCGAATACCCGGGCCGGGCCACGGAAGCAGAGGTTCTCGTCATCCACGCCGGCCGTTTTGACGATGGCGCCATCAAGGGCCAGATTGCCGGAGAGCACGGCCAGGCCGCCCTCCAGGCTGTAGGCATTGTCCAGCGAGCGGATGCAGCCCTCGGCTCTGTCCACATCCAGCTCGGGCCAGCGGCAATCCTGGCTGAACGCCTTGGTGGTGCGGATCCCGGCCGGACCGGCGCGGTAGAAGTCCACCACCTCCTGGCTCGGCTGGCGGCTGACGTCGTATTCGTTGAGCAGTTCGGCCAGGGAGCCGCCCAGTACGGTGCGGGTATCGCCGTGCACCAGACCCGCCTTCTCCAGCTGGCCCAGGATGGCGACCACGCCACCGGCGCGGTGCACGTCTTCCATGTGGTACTTCTGGGTAGAGGGCGCCACCTTGCACAGCTGGGGCACCTTGCGCGACATGCGGTCGATGTCGGCCATGGTGAAGTCCACCCCGGCCTCCTGCGCCGCCGCCAGCAGGTGCAGCACTGTATTGGTGGAGCCACCCATGGCGATGTCCAGCGCCATGGCGTTCTCGAACGCCGCCTTGGTGGCGATGTTGCGCGGCAGGGCTGTCTCGTCATCCTGCTCATACCAGCGCTTGGCCAGGGTGACGATGCGCTGGCCCGCCAGCTTGAACAGCTGCTCGCGATCGGCGTGGGTCGCCAGCATGGAGCCGTTGCCCGGCTGGGAGAGGCCGAGCGCCTCGGTCAGGCAGTTCATGGAGTTGGCGGTGAACATGCCGGAGCAGGAGCCACAGGTGGGGCAGGCACTGCGCTCTATCTGATCGCTCTGGGCATCGGAGACCTTGGGATCGGCCCCCTGGATCATGGCATCCACCAGATCCAGCTTGATGATCTGATCGGAGAGCTTGGTCTTGCCCGCCTCCATGGGGCCGCCGGAGACGAAGATCACGGGTATGTTGATGCGCAGGGCGGCCATCAGCATCCCCGGGGTGATCTTGTCGCAGTTGGAGATGCAGACCATGGCATCGGCGCAGTGGGCGTTGACCATGTACTCCACCGAGTCGGCGATCAGCTCCCGGGACGGCAGCGAATAGAGCATGCCGCCGTGGCCCATGGCGATGCCGTCATCCACGGCGATTGTGTTGAACTCCTTGGCGACGCCACCCGCGGCTTCGATCTCGCGGGCCACCAGCTGGCCCAAATCCTTGAGGTGAACGTGGCCAGGTACGAACTGGGTGAAGGAGTTGACCACGGCTATGATGGGCTTGCCAAAATCCTGATCTGTCATGCCGGTGGCACGCCAGAGGGCGCGGGCCCCGGCCATGTTACGTCCGTGGGTGGTGGTGGCGGATCTCAACTTCGGCATTGTCTCTACTCCCTGAATACATGAGCCCGGTTGGGCAAATTAGTGATGCAAAACTGTCACTGCAAATCGGTTGTGGCAAGGGACCTGCCCTTGCCATAGCCGACTCTTGTCTGAGATCGGGCGACGGATCGCCCGCTCAGCCTTCGATCAGTCGTTGACCGGGGTCAGCCAACCCCACTTGTCCTCGGTCTGGCCGTTGAACAGGCCGAAGAAGGCATTCTGCAGCCGCTCAGTCACGGGGCCACGGCTCCCGGCCCCGACTTTCATCCGATCCACGGATCGCACCGGCGTGACTTCGGCGGCGGTGCCGGTCATGAAGATCTCGTCCGCCACGTACAGCGCTTCGCGCGGCAGCGCCTGCTCGCGCACCTCATAGCCCAGATCTTTAGCCAGCGTCATTATGGTGTCGCGGGTGATGCCGGGCAGGATGGCGGCGGCGGCGGGCGGGGTGAACAGCACGCCGTTCTTCACCAGGAACAGGTTCTCCCCGGCCCCCTCGCTCAGATAGCCGTTCACGTCCAGCGCCAGCCCCTCGGCGAAGCCGTTGCGCTTGGCCTCCCGGCTGATCAGCTGGGATGAGAGATAGTTGCCGCCGGCCTTGGCACCGGTGGGGATGGTATTGGGCGCGAGCCGGCTCCAGGAGGTGACGCACACATCCACCCCGTTTTTGAGCCCCTCCTCACCGAGGTAGGCGCCCCAGGGCAGCGCGGCGACCATGAGATCCGCCTTGGCATCCAGCGGCGGATGCAGCCCAAGCCCCACGTTGCCGACAAAGGCCAGCGGGCGCAGATAGCCGCTCTTGAGGCCGTTCTCGCGCACCACGGTGCGGCAGGCGTCATTCACCTCGGCCTCGCTGTAGGGCACGTCCATCCAGTAGATCTTGGCGGAGTCGAACAGGCGACGGGTGTGCTCCTGCAGGCGGAAGATGCAGGTTCCCCTGGGGGTGTCGTAGGCACGCACTCCCTCGAACACCGAGGAGCCGTAGTGCAGGGCGTGGCTCATGACGTGGACCTGGGCATCTTGCCAGGGCACCAGTTTGCCGTTGAACCAGATGTACTGGGGGTGGGAAGGCTGTGACATTGGCTTTGCTCCTTAAGCGCTGATCCGGGGCTGCTGTTCCAGTGCATCGACCCGGGAGACGTCCACCAGCTTGACCAGCTGGCTCCACAACTGCTGGATGGGACGCACCGACTCGACAGTAACCGTGATCCGCAGCTGTTGGCAATCCTGCTCCATATTGAGGGCGCAGAGCGCGAAGCCGCGGTGGCGCACCACCCGCAGCACCCGCTCCATCACTTCGGGTCTCGGCTGGGCGTGAATATGCAATGTGTGCTGGTTCATGGGCGTTGCTCCATCATCTTGTGGTTGGCGACTCCTGGTGGCACCAGGGGCCAGACGTTTTCTTCCTCTGAAATCGCAACATGCAGCAGGTAGGCGCTCTCGCTCGCCAGCAGACGGCCCAGTGCCGGCGCTATCTCCGCCTTGCAGCTGATGGTCTCGCCGGGGATGCCGAACGCGGCGGCCAGGGCGATGAAGTCCGGGTTGTCCGAGAGTATGGTCTCGCTGTAGCGGCCGTCGAAGAACAGCTCCTGCCACTGGCGCACCATGCCGAGACGCTGGTTGTCGATCAGCACCATTTTCACCTTGAGCTGGGCGCGGCGTATGGTGCCGAGCTCCTGCACGTTCATCATGAAGGAGCCGTCACCGCTCACCAGCACCACCTCATCATCCGGCCGCGACATCTTGGCGCCGATGGCGGCGGGCAGGCCGAAGCCCATGGTGCCGAGGCCGGCGCTGGAGAGATGGTTGCGCGGGCTGGTGAAGCGCATGTGCTGGGCCACCCACATCTGGTGCTGGCCCACGTCGCAGGCCACCACGCTGCTCTCGGGCAGGCGCTCGGAGAGCTGCTTGAGCAGGGCTGGGGCATAGATGGGTTGGCCGGGGTGGTCGTAGCGAAACGCATATTCCCGTGCCATGGCGGCGCAGTGCTCGCGCCAGGGTGCGATGTCGAGGGCCATGGCCAGCGCCGGCAGCACCAGCCTCAGATCCGTGGTGATGCCCACCTCGGCGGCGCGGCGCTTGCCGAACTCGGCGGCGTCCACGTCCAGATGGACCACCCTGGCGTGGGGGGCGAACTCGTCCAGCTTGCCGGTCACCCGATCATCGAAACGGGCGCCCACCACCAGCAGCAGATCACACTGCTGCACCGCGTAGTTGGCGGCCTTGGTGCCGTGCATGCCGAGCATGCCGAGATAGACGGGGCTATCGGGATCCAGCGCCCCTATCCCCTTGAGGGTGGTGACCGCCGGCATGCCGCTGGTGGCGGCAAACTCGCGCAGCTCGGCCTCGGCATTGGCCATGCCGACCCCACCCCCGACGTAGAGCACGGGGCGCTCGGCGGCCGCCAGCAGGGCGCGGGCCGCGCCGATCTCGGCCGGGTTGAGGGCCTCCGGCTCCGCCACCGCAAACAGCGGGCTCAGGGTGGGCACGGCGGCCAGCTGGATATCCTTGGGGAAATCGATGAGCACGGGACCGGGGCGGCCTTCGGTGGCGATGGCGAAGGCTTCGGCCAGCACCCGCCCCAGATCGGCGGGGTCGGTCACCATGAAGGAGTGCTTGGTGCAGGAGAGCGACATGCCGAGCACGTCCACCTCCTGGAAGGCATCGGTGCCCACCGCGGCGCAAGCCACCTGGCCACTGATGGCCACCAGCGGCACAGAATCGAGCAGCGCCTCCGCCAACCCGGTCACCAGGTTGGTGGCGCCCGGGCCCGAGGTGGCGATGCAGACCCCCACCCGGCCGGAGGCGCGGGCATAGCCCACCGCCGCCATGGCGGCACCCTGCTCGTGGCGGCAGAGCTGATGGGCCAGACCACCGTCATACAGGGCATCGTAGACCGGCATGATGGCCCCGCCCGGGTAACCAAACACCTGGGTCACACCCTGTTTCTTGAGAGCCTGTACCAAAAACTGCGCGCCGTTCATGTGGAAATCCTGTCCTTTGGTCGAAAAAAAACCCCCGAGCCGTGAGGCTCGGGGGTCGCTTGTTTCGTTCTGTCCGGTGGTGGGTCTATCCCTTGTTCCGTGCAGCTAAACGAGCCCCGAGCGGTGAGATAATAATCACCACTAGGACCACAATAATGCTGACGAAACGGGAGGCCATGTTCATAGTTACAACCGGAAATCCTGTGAAATCGGGGCGGTTTGCACCGCGAATAGCTATTAGAACTAGCACGGTGATTTTTATTTGGCAAGCGTTTTTTAGCTGACAAGACTCTGATTTCAAGCGCGCCGACGGCCTCTGACTGGCACAAAAAACTAATAAAAAACGGTTAACCAGCACATACATCAAACCAAGGACGGGATTTATGTCATTAGCTGTGGTTTATAGCCGTGCCAGCCTGGGGATCGCGGCGCCGCAAGTCACGGTGGAAGTCCATTTATCCAACGGGCTGCCCGCCTTCAACATGGTGGGATTACCGGAAACCTCGGTGAAGGAGTCGCGGGATCGGGTGCGCAGCGCCCTGCTCAACGGCAACTTCGAGTTCCCGAGCAAGCACATCACGGTCAACCTGGCCCCCGCCGACCTGCCCAAGGAGGGGGGCCGTTTCGATCTGGCCATCGCCATCGGCATTCTCGCCGCTTCCAAGCAGATACCGGCAAAATACCTGCTCGATCATGAATTTTTGGGGGAGCTGGCCCTGACCGGCGAGATCCGTCCCGTGCTCGGGGTCTTGCCCGCGGTGCTCGCCTGCCGCGATGCGGGCCGCACCCTGCTGGTGCCGCGGGAGAACGGCCCCGAGGCCTCCCTCATCCAGGATGCGGAGGTGCGCACCGCCCATCAGCTGCTGGCGGTGACAGCCTGGCTGGCGGGCCAGTATGAGCTGCCACTGCCAGAGCCCCAGAGCACGGAGACACTGCCCGACGTGCCGGATCTGCAGGATGTGATCGGCCAGTCCCAGGCCAAGCGGGCGCTGGAGATCGCCGCCGCCGGCAGCCACAACCTGCTGTTCATAGGCCCCCCCGGCACAGGCAAGAGCATGCTGGCGAGCCGCCTGCCCGGCATACTGCCGCCGCTGAGCGAGCAGGAGGCGCAGCAGACCGCCGCCATCCACTCCATCGGCGGACTCACTCCCCGGGTCGGCCACTGGCATCACAGGCCCTATCGCACGCCCCATCACAGCGCCTCGGCGGTGGCCCTGGTGGGGGGTGGCAGCCACCCGAGACCCGGCGAGATCTCCCTGGCTCACAACGGGGTGCTGTTTCTCGACGAGCTGCCGGAGTTCGAGCGCAAGGTGCTCGACTCCCTGCGCGAGCCGCTGGAGACCGGCCACATCACCATCAGCCGGGCCGCGCGCCAGGTGGACTTCCCCGCCCGCTTCCAGCTGATTGGCGCCATGAATCCCAGCCCCTGCGGTCACTATGGGGACGGCCAGACCCGCTCCAGCCCGGATCAGATCCTGCGCTATCTCGGCAAGCTCTCCGGCCCTTTCCTCGATCGCTTCGATCTGACGGTGGAGGTGCCGCTGCTGCCCAAGGGCAGCCTTACCGGCAAGGCGGAGCGCGGTGAGCCGAGCCGCCAGATCCGGGAGCGGGTGCTGGCGGCGCGGGAGCGGATGCTGAGCCGCAATGGCAAGCTCAATAACCTGCTGGATAGCCGCGAGATCGAAGATATTTGCCGACTATCGCCGCAAGATGCCGAGTTTCTGGAGAGCGCCATCCAGAAGCTGGGGCTCAGCATCCGGGCCTGGCACCGCATACTGAGGGTGTCGCGCACCATAGCGGATCTGGCAGGCCGGCCCGCCATCGAGAAGGAACACCTGATCGAGGCGCTCGGCTACAGGGCCATGGATCGGCTGCTCTCCCGCCTGCGCAGCGGCTGAATGACTGGGATTATGGGAAAGTGAGTCCTATGTGGTCCGTGGCTGCCAGACATGGTTTAGCGCGCCATCGGCTGATATTATGGCCACAGATCTGACCACTTGCTGGTCATCCACAGACAAGAAGACGGACTCGATTCATGCAAAACAAGCTGATAGAGCGACTGCGCGGCAGCCTCTCGACCCTGCTCTATTTCCTCAATACCCTGTTCTGGTTTGTCCCCATACTGCTGCTCGGCCTGGTCAAGCTGCTGCTGCCGATCAGGGGCTGGCGTACCCTCTGCAACGCCCTGCTGGATGGCTGCGCCAGCTGCTGGATAGGTTTCAACAATCTGATCCAGAAAGTCATCATCAGAACCACTTTTGAGGTGGTCGGAGTGGACAAAGGGCGCCGGAATGAGTGGTATATGGTGATTGCCAACCATCAATCCTGGGTCGACATACTGGTATTGCAGCGGATTTTTAATCAGAAAATCCCCTTCCTGAAGTTTTTCCTCAAGAAAGAACTGATTTGGGTACCTTTTCTCGGTCTGGCCTGGTGGGCGCTGGATTTCCCCTTCATGCGACGTTATTCCCGAAAGTTTCTGGAAAAACGCCCTCATCTGAAGGGAAAGGACATAGAAACAACCCGTAAGGCCTGTGCCAAGTTCCGCCACATTCCGGTGAGCGTGATGAACTTCGTGGAGGGCACCCGCTTCACCGCCCACAAGCATGACAAGCAGGCCGCCCCCTATCGCCATCTGCTGCACCCGAGGGCGGGCGGGGTCGCCTTTACCCTGGCGGCCATGGGGGATCAACTGCACCAGCTGGTGGATGTGACCATCGCCTATCCGGGCGGCATCCCCAGTTACTGGGACTTCATGTGCGGGCGAGTCAGGGAAATCAAGGTTCGGGTGCGCTATCTGCCGATCGAACGCAATCTGGTGGGGGATTACTTCAATGACCCCGAGTTCCAACAAGAGTTTCAACAGTGGTTGAACGGGATCTGGCACGAGAAGGATCAGACCCTGAGCCAACTGCTGGCGGACGAGACACAGTAAACGACACCCATGCTCACCTTTCTTCCCGGCCCGCTGGTGCTGCTCATCAGCGCCAGCCTGACCATATTGTTCATCATCCTGGTCTCCAGCCTGATCCTGCTGGTGTCGCTGATCAAGCTGCTGCCGATCCCGGGCCTCAGCCACGCCTGCAGCCGGATCAACAACGGCATCATGCGCTTCTGGCTGAGCTGCAACGCCCTGGTGATCCGCCTCACCACCCGCATCGAGTGGCAGATCGAAGACGATACCCGGCTGCGCAAGGATGGCTGGTATCTGATCGTCAGCAACCACCTGAGCTGGACCGACATAGTGGTGCTGGGTCATCTGTTCAGGGACCGGCTGCCGGTGCCCAAGTTCTTCATGAAGCACGAGCTGATCTACATCCCGCTGATGGGATTGGCCTGCTGGGGGCTGGACATGCCCTTCATGCGCCGCTACTCGCGGGCATTCCTGCTGCGCAACCCGCACCTGCGCGGCAAGGACATAGAGACCACCCGCAACGCCTGCGAGAAGTTTCGCCACATCCCCACCACCGTCATCAACTTCGTGGAAGGCACCCGTTTCACCGAGTCCAAGCGGGATGCGGTGCGCTCAGCCTACCGTCATCTGATGCCGCCCAAGGCGGCGGGGCTCGCCTTCACCCTGGCCGCCATGGGGGAGCAGTTCGACAGCCTGATCAACGTCACCATCAGCTATCCAGACAACGCCGAGACCCCGTTCAAGGACTTCCTGATGGGGCGGATGAAGCGCATTCGGGTGCGCATCGAGGAGCTACCCGTCGACGAGCCGCTGGTGGGGGATTACTTCAACGACAAGCAGTTCAAGCGGGGCTTCCAGCAGTGGCTGAACCAACGCTGGCAGGAGAAGGACAGGGTGCTGGCGCAGTGGCAGGAGACCGATGCGGCGGCTCAGGTCGAGGCGGTGGTCGCCAAGGTGAGCGCCGAGGCCAGCTCGGGCAGCTGATCCTCCGAGAAGACAGCGATGCCGTGGCGCCGCAGCAGGGCCGTGGTCTTGCCCTCACCCGCCATCGAAACTCCCTCGAAGCCGCCGTTGTAGATGCGACCGCTGCCGCAGGAGGGGCTCCCCTCCTTGAGCAGCGCGAAGCGGATCCCCTGGCTCTGGCAGAGCCGCAACGCCAGCTCGGCGCCACGATCGAATTCGGCGGTCACGTCCAGCCCAGACTGAGTCACCACCAACTCCCCCTGCCGTTCGGCGGGCGGGCGCGGGGTCGGCAGGCCACCGGCCACCTCGGGGCAGAAGGCCAGGGTGCGCCCCTCGGCCCCCAGCGCGCTCAGCCAGTCGCAGAGGATCCCCTTGCTCTGACCGTCATACCGCACCGGCTGCCCGAGCAGGCAAGCGCTGACCAGCACGCGTAGCGGTTTATGGTTCATGCTTCGGCTCCATTCATCACCTGATCAAACATCACGCAGCAGGGGCTCTCCAGCCGGTAGAGGATGGCCGGGCGCTGCTTGCCGGTGCGCTTGCGGCCGGTATCCACCAGGATATCGGCGCGGTGGATGCGCTTGCGAAACGCCGCCGTATTCATTGGGGTCTGCAGGATGACCTCGAAGGCGCGCTGCACCTCGGAGAGGGTGAACTCGGGGCCAAGCAGTTGCAGTGGCAGGGTGCTGTAGCGGCTCTTGATGCGCAGCCGCTCCAGCCCCTTGGCGATCAGCTGGCCGTGGTCGAAGGCGAGGCCGAGGCCCGGCAAGACAGAGAGCGGATGCCAGCAGCCGCGCACCGCCTCCACCTCAGGCTCGACCAGGCACAGGTAGACCAGGGTGGTGGACCAGCCGCGGGGATCCCGCTCCAGATTGCCGAGGGTGCAGACCTGCTCGCTGTAGCAGTGGCCCAGCCCCCACTCCGCCAGCAGGCGATGGCGGGCGGCGTCCAGATCCCGGTCCCGCGTCTCGTCGATGCGCAGCGCGGGCAACTGCCAGCTATGGGCAAAGGGGGGGCGATCGCGGGTCTCGAGGAGCAGCTCGAGCCGCTCCTCGTTCAACCGCAGCACCACCATATCCAGACTCATTCTCGGCATCCTGACTGACCTGCTCGCCTTCCAATAATGTTTGGTAGATAATATCACAAGGATAGTATGTGCAGGAGCCAATCATGGGAACCGTCGCCAGCCTGGATATTGATGCGCAGAAGGGCTTCACCCCCCTCTGCCCGAACGAACTGCCCGTCGCGGGCGGGGATGCTATTGTGGCTGCACTCAACGCCCAGGCCCGCCTCGCCAGCCTGCGGGCAGGCAGCAAGGATGCCCATCCCCGCAATGCCGCCTGGGCCGTCTCTGACCCCGCCGACATGCTGCAGCCGCTGGATCTGCCCAACGCCGACCTCAGCTGGCCGGTGCACTGCGTGCCGGGCACCCCTGGCTTCGAGCTGCTGGACGGCCTGCCCACCCCCATCGATTACGACTTCTTCGTCTGGAAGGGGGTCGAGCCGGATCTGCATCCCTACGGCGCCTGCTTCCACGACCTGGCCGAGCGGCGCAGTACAGGCCTCATCGAGTTTCTGCAGTCCCGCGGCGTCAGCACTGTGCTGGTCGGCGGCCTCGCCACCGACTACTGCGTCAAGACCAGCGTGTTGCAACTGCGCCGGGCCGGCCTGCGGGTTATTGTTCATCTCGACGCCTGCCGTGGCATCAACCCCGAGACGGTGGCCCAGGCCCGCACCCAGATGATCGAGGCTGGCGCCGAACTGGTCCAGACCCTGACCGATGTACAACGCCTGCTGGACGCCTGACATGCCCATCACTCTCACCAGCCTGCCCGGCGCCTGCAACTTACCCATGCGGCAGGTCACCCGCCTGCCAGGATACTGATATGCCTCCTATCCTCACCAGCCTGCTCGACACCGATGCCTGCAAATTACCTATGCGGCAGGGGAACGTCATCGCGCTCACCAGCCTGCGGGGAGTCTGATATGCCGCCGATTCTCACCAGCCTGCTCGACACCGACGCCTACAAGCTGCACATGCAGCAGGCCGTGTTCCATCGCTATCCGGATGCCGAGGTGGTGGCCGAGTTCCACAGCCGCAACGAAGAGGATCTGTTGCCCATGATGGGCCAGATCGAGGAGCAGCTGCACCTCGCCGGCTCCCTGCGGCTGACCAAGCCCGAGCTCGACTTCCTGGCCGAGCGCCCCTTCTTCACCGCCGATTACCTCGATCACCTGCGCCGCAAGCCGCTCGACGCCTCCCTGCTGCGGGTGTTCGAGCAGGATGGTCGCATCAATGTGCGGGTCGAGGGCCCCTGGCAGGACGTGATCCTGTGGGAAATCCCTGTGCTCGCCATCATCAGCGAGATGCGCAACCGCTTCCGCTATCCCCAGTTCGGGGTGAGCCAGGCGCTGGATCGGCTGGATCAGAAGATCGACAAGCTGGAGCATGAGCTGAGCCCGGCGGAGATGCAGGATTTCAACCTCATCGACTTCGGTACTCGCCGCCGCTTCTCCCACGCGGTGCAGGATGCCGTGGTGGGCCGTCTCAAGGAGCGCCTGCCGGCATTCAAGGGCACCAGCAACTACCAGCTGGCCCAGAAATACCGGCTGCCGGCGGTGGGCACCCAGGCCCACGAATGGTTCCAGGCCCACCAGCAGCTCGGCTTCCCGCTGGAGCACAGCCAGCGTGCGGCCCTCACCAGCTGGCTGGACGAGTTCACCAACCACCTGGGGATCGCCCTGACCGACTGCATCACCATGGATGCCTTCCTGCGCGACTTCGACTTCGAGCTGGCCAGCCGCTACCAGGGCCTGCGCCACGACTCCGGCGATCCCGTGGTGTGGGGCGAGAAGGCCATCAGCCACTATCAGCGGCTCGGCATAGACCCCAGAGACAAGACGCTGGTGTTCTCCGACGGCCTCAACCTCGACAAGGCGGTGCAGCTGTTCCGCCACTTCCGCGGCCGCATCAACACCAGCTTCGGCATCGGCACCAAGCTCACCTGCGATCTGCCCGGCGTCAGCCCGATGAACATCGTCTTCAAGCTGATGGAGTGCAACGGCGGCCCGGTCGCCAAGATCTCCGACAGCCCGGGCAAGACCCTGTGCCGGGATGCGGACTTCATCCGCAACCTCAAGCAGGCGTTTCACGTCGGGGTGTAAGGTAGCTTTTTAGGGGCGCCGCCTTGTGCATCACGCCGCCGGCGCCCTACCATGATTCACTTGCCAGGTCCGACAGTTGTCGGGCCTTTCTCTTGCCCGAACGACAGACCACAAGGAACTGCCATGACTCGTAAATGGATGTTTGCCCTCACCACCCTGCTCGCCAGCCTGGGTGCCACCGCCGCCGAGCCGCTGCGCGTCTCCGCCATTCCGGACGAGGCTCCCACCGAGCTACAGCGCAAGTTTGCCCCGCTGGGTGACTACCTGGCTGAGCAGACCGGCCGCGAGGTGGTGTTCGTGCCGGTCAACGACTACGCCGCCGTGGTGGAGGCGCTGGCCTCCGGCAAGCTCGACATGGCCTGGCTCGGGGGCTTCACCTACGTGCAGGCCCATCGCCGGGCCGACAAGGTAGTGCCGCTGGTGCAGCGTCAGGAAGATGCCCAGTTCACCTCCAAGTTCATCGCCAACGCGGACAGCGGCATCAAGACCCTGACCGACACCAAGGGCAAGGACTTCGCGTTCGGTTCCCCCTCCTCCACCTCGGGCCACCTGATGCCGCGCCACTTCCTGGCCGAGCAAGGCATAGTGCCGGAGCGTGACTTCGCCCACGTCGCCTTCTCCGGCGCCCACGACGCCACCGTCGCCTGGGTCGCCTCCGGCAAGGTGCCGGCCGGTGCGCTCAACGCCTCCGTGTGGGACAAGCTGGTGGAAGAGGGCAAGGTCGATACCGCCAAGGTGAAGGTGATCTGGACCACGCCGACCTATTTTGACTACAACTGGACGGTGCGCGGCGACCTGGACCCAGCGCTGCAGGAGAAGATCAAGCAGGCCTTCCTCAAGCTGGATCCCGCCGTTCCGGCCCAGGCCGAGATACTCAAGCTGCAACGGGCCAGCCGCTTCATCGAGACCAAGCCTGAGAACTACCTAGGCATCGAAGCCGCCGCGACCCAGGCCGGCCTGCTGAAGTGATCGCCGTCGCCTTGTCAGGGGAGGGACTGCGGCTCGGTCAGAGCCGCATCCTGCACCCGTTCAGCCTGCGGCTGGAGGCGGGTGAATGCGTCGCCATCATAGGGCCGAGCGGGGCGGGCAAGACCAGCCTGCTGCGCCTGCTCGGCACCGAGCTGCGCGGGGAGGGCAACCTCAGTCTCTGGGGGCAGGATCCCTGGGCGCTCTCCAGCCACGCCCGCCAGCGGCTGCGCAGCCGGATCGGCATGGTCTGGCAACAGCCGCCCCTGCCCGCCTCCCAGCCGGTGCTGACCGCCGTGCTGGCCGGCAGGCTGGGCCAGTGGTCCCTCGGCCGCGCCCTGCTCTCGCTGCTGCGCCCCTGCGACCCCGAGGGGGCCAGGGCCGAGCTGGCCCGCCTCGGCCTCGCCGACAAGTGGCAGCAGCGCTGCGGCGAGCTCTCCGGCGGCCAGTTGCAGCGGGTCGGCATAGCCCGGGTGCTCTATCAGCAGCCGGAGCTGATCCTGGCCGATGAGCCTGTCTCCGCCCTCGACCCCGTGCTCGCCCGCAGCAGCCTGGACGCCCTGCTGACCCAGGCCCGCGCCCAGGGCAGCACGCTCATCGCCAACCTGCATGCGGTCGAACTGGCGCTCGAGCGCTTCCCCCGCATCATAGGCCTGCGCGAGGGACGGGTGCAGTTCGACTGCCCCGCCCAGGCGGTCACCCCGGCCATGCTGAGCGCGCTCTACGCCGGCGACGACGAGGTGGATGCGTGCCTGGGCTGACGGATCGCTGGCGCCATCCCCTGCCCTGGCTGCTGGCGCTGATCGGCTTCAGCCTGTGGCAGCATGCCGAGGGCTGGCTCGGACTGTTCGACGGCCAGAGCTGGCGGCAGATGGGCAACTTCCTCGCCACCAGCTGGCCACCCCGCATAGATCAGGACTTTCTCGGCCTGACCCTGAGCGCTGCCCTGGAGAGCCTGGCGGTCGCCACCCTGGGGCTGGCCGGTGCCCTGCTGCTCGGCGTCCCGTTCGCCCTGCTCGGCTCCCGCGCCCTGTCGCTGGCCGAGCTGGGTCCCATTCCCAGCCCGCTGCGCGGCGCCTTGCGGACCCTCAGCCGGCTGATCGCCATCCTGCTGCGCAGCCTGCCCGAGCTCATCTGGGCGCTGCTGTTCGTGCGGCTGTCCGGGCTCGGGCCCCTGGCCGCCATCCTGGCCATCGCCGTCAGCTACGGCGGCATGCTGGCCAAGGTCTACAACGAAATCATGGAGAGTGGCGCCCTGCAACCGGCCCGCGCCCTGCTGCTCAGTGGCAGCGGCCGCCTGCAGGCGCTCTGGTATGGCGTGCTGCCCGCGGTACGCCAGGAGCTGCTCTCCTACACCGTCTATCGCTGGGAGTGCGCCCTGCGCGCCTCCGTCATCATGGGCTTCGTCGGCGCCGGCGGGCTCGGCCAGCAGCTCGAACTCTCCCTGCGCATGTTTGCCGGCGGCGAGGTGGTGACCCTGCTGCTGGCCTTCATCCTGCTGGTGACCCTGGCCGACGGCCTCAGCGCCTGGCTGCGCCACAGCCGCTCCCCCGGGCTGCAACTGCTGGCCTGCCTGGGGCTGGCCGGCGCCTTGGCGTTCCACCAGCTCGACTGGCGCATGCTGAGCTTCTCCTTCGGCGGAGTGGGGCAGTTCATCGGCGAGTTTCTGCAGCCGGACTGGTCGACGCCCTTCCTGCTGACGGTGGGCACCGGCCTTCTCGATACGGTGCAGATGGCGCTGCTGAGCACCCTGCTGAGCGCCCTGCTGGCCCTGCCGCTGGCCTGCCTCGCCCGTCACTGCTGGCCGCTGCGACTGCTGTTCAACCTGCTGCGCTCCGTGCCCGAGCTCATCTTCGCCAGCCTGCTGGTGATCGCGGTCGGGTTGGGGCCGGTGGCGGGCATACTGGCGCTGGCGCTGCACACCACCGGGGTGCTGGCACGGCTGTTCGTGGAGACGCTGGAGAATGCGGATCAGGCCCCTCGCCTCGCCCTGCAGCTGAGCGGCGCCGGTCGCATCGCCAGCTTCTGGTACAGCCTGTTCCCGCTAGTGGCGCGCCAGTGGCTGGCCTACAGCCTCTATCGCGGCGAGATGAACCTGCGCGCCGCCACCATCCTCGGGGTGGTGGGCGCCGGCGGCTTGGGGCAGCAGCTCTATGTGTCCCTGAGCCTGTTCCGTTACGATCAGGCGGCCACCCTGATCCTGGCCATACTGCTGCTGGTCTGGCTGGCGGAGGCCATCAGCCGTCGCACCCGGCTGCCGCGGCCGGCGCCGTCCCAGCGGGACTGCCAGATCTGAATCCGGATTAACCTCCGTCTGCCTTGCCCGCCGAGATGGCCGTAAAAAACAAAAAAGCCCGCCGGTTCGCACCGGCGGGCTTTTTTCATGAGGTCAGGCGGGATCAGTCTTTCTTGGCCAGCAGGTACTTCACCAGCTGGTTGAACTGCTCCTGGGAGGTGATGGATTCAATCTTCACCATGTACTTGCCGTTGACCAGGAAGGCCGGCACACCGCGCACGTTGTAGCTCTCGGTGTTGCGATCGAACTGGGAGACCATGCCGGAGACCGCGAAGCTGTCGACGGCACCGTCGAACTCTTCGGCCGGTACGCCGTTGTCCACGAAGATCTGCTTCACGTCAGCACGGCTCTGCGGCATCTGACGCTGGGTATGGATCTTGTCGAAGATGGCCGGGGTCAGCTTGCCTTCCACGTTCAGCAGGTTGGCGACCGCATAGGCACGCTGCATCTCGGGACCCATCTCGCGACCCAGGAAGGCCACCGGGTTCTTCTTCATCGGCACGCCTTCCGGCAGGTTCTTCTTCAGATCCTCGGCAATCGGCTCGAACTTGGCGCAGTGCGGGCAGAAGTAGGAGAAGAACTCCAGCACTTCCGGTTGGGCGCTGCCGGTCTGGGTAACCACGTCATAGTTGACGCCTTCCTTGAATTCCGGGGCGGCGTGAACCATGGGGATCATCAGCATGGCAGCGAGGAAAAATAGTACTTTTTTCATGACGTTTCCTGTTAAGGGATCACTGTGAGGCACGCCCGGCGAACCGAAGCAGTCCAAGCCTATTGCGTCACCCTCTTGCCGTCAATGCCCAAGGCGAGCCAGGCAGGATCGCCAGCGGGCACGAGGACCCGCAAACGGCATCACCACCCCGGCGTCAGCGACAGCGGCGGCGCTTGCAGGGCGGCGAGCTGATCGTGCTCAGGGATGGCGATCTGCAAACAGCATCCCCATCCCTGGCATCACCACCCCGGCGTCAGTGACAGCGGCGGGGCCTGCAGGGCGGCGAGCTGGTCATGCAGGGTCGCGATCTGCTGGTGCCAGTAGTGATCGGTGCCAAACCAGGGGAAGTGGCGCGGAAACGCTGGATCTTCCCAGCGCCGGGCCAGCCAGGCCATGTAGTGAACGATGCGCATGGCCCGCAGTGGCTCGATCAGCGCCAGCTCCCGCGGGTCGAACTCCATGAACTCCTCGTAGCCGGCCAGCAGGGTATCGAGCTGGATCAGCTGCTCGTTGCGATCCCCGGACAGCAGCATCCACAGATCCTGGATGGCGGGGCCGGTGCGGCAGTCATCGAGATCGACGAACATGGGGCCATCGCGCCACAGTATGTTGCCGGGGTGGCAATCCCCGTGCAGGGAGATCTGGGCCACGTCCAGGGTCATGGCGTCGCAGACATGCCGGATCAGCTCGTCGAGCACCCCGAAGAACTGCTTGGCCAGCCCGCTCGGCACCCACTCACCGGCCGCCAGCAGCTGGCGCGGCTCGTGCAGCATGCTCTCCACGTCCAGCCGGACGCGGTGATGGAAGGGGCGGCTGGCGCCGATGCGGTGGATGCGGCCGAGATAGCGCCCCACCCACTCCAGCTGCTCCAGGTTGTCCACCTCGAACTGACGGCCCCCCACGCTCTGCCAGATGGCGAAGGGGTAGCCCTGATGCTCCAGCAGAGTCTCACCGGCGAAGGCGAGCGGCGCCGCCACCGGGATCTCCGCCTCGTTGAGGCGGGCGGAGAAGCCGTGCTCCTCCAGGATCTGGGCCCGGCTCCAGCGGCCGGGACGATAGAACTTTACCACGAAGCGGCGGCGATCCTCATCCTGGAACTGGTAGACCCGGTTCTCATAGCTGTTGAGCTCGATGAGGCCGGAATCGATGCGCAGGCCGCTGAGATCGATCGCATCCATGATGAGATCGGGATTGAGGTCGGAATAGTTGAAACGCATGTCATCCACCATGAGAAAGGGGCGCTGTTGCGCCCCATTCTATCCGAGATGGCGGATGAATACCGCCCTCGGCACCGGTCGATAAGCCGGCCGGGTTGCACCTGGGCAGAGAACGGCCGCCATGGCGGATCCACTCCGCTCATGGCCAAGGCCGTCACAGCCGGCTGATAAACTTGCTGGCCTGGCGCAGGGTGCCCTTGCTGTCGCCCTCTGCCGCCCCTTCCCGCTTCAGCACGAACTGGATGTCCAGGGTCGGCCGTTTCAGGTTGAAGGGGTCCACCGCCACACTCACCGGCAGGGTGAAGATTTCCCCTGGTTTGAGAGTCACCTCGCGCGGGCCGAACCACTGGTGCTCCGGCAGCCCTTCTACATCCAGCTGATAGGTCTGGGGCTGCAGGGTCTTGTTGAGGATCTTGAGGGTATAGGTGTTCTCAATCAGCCCCTCGCTGTTCTCGCGGAACAGCTGGTTGCGATCCCGCAGTATGTCGAGCCCCATCGGCATGATGGACATGGCGTTGTAAACGAACACCCCCAGCATGATGACCATCACCAGGCCATAGCCGAGCAACTTGGGCCGCGCCACCTGAGTGACGTTGTGGGCCAGCTTGTGCTCGGTGGTGTAGCTGATGAGGCCGGGCGCATAGCCCATCCGATCCATGGTCTGATCGCAGGCATCGACGCAGGCGCCGCAGTTGATGCACTCGTACTGCAGGCCGTCGCGGATGTCGATGCCGGTCGGGCAGACCTGCACGCAGAGATCGCAGTCGATGCAGTCCCCCAGCCCCAGCGCCTTGGGATCGGCCTTGCGGCTGCGGGCGCCGCGGGTCTCGCCGCGCTTGCTGTCGTAGCCGACGATGTAGGTGTCCTTGTCGAACATGGCGGACTGGAAGCGGGCATAGGGGCACATGTGGATGCACATGATGGCGCGCATCCAGCCGGCGTTGCCGTAGGTGCAGGCGGCGAAGAACAGCACCCAGAAGATGACCCAGCCGCTCGCCTGCAGGGTGAAGAATTCCGGTACCAGCTGGAACACATCCTGGAAGTAGGCGACGAAGGTGAGGCCGGTGCCGAGCGACAGCAGGAGCCAGGCCAGATGCTTGGTGCCCTTGCGAGCCAGCTTCTCGCCGCTCCAGGGGGCCGCGTCCAGCTTGCGGCGCTTGTTGGCGGAGCCTTCCAGCTTCTCCTCGAACCAGATGAACATGAAGGTCCACACCGTCTGCGGGCAGAGGTAGCCACACCAGACCCGGCCGAGGAAGGTGGTCACGAAGAAGAGTGCGAAGGCGGCGATCATGAAGACCCAGGCCAGCAGGGTCAGATCCTGCGGCCAGATGGTGGCGCCGAAGATGTGGAACTGCTGGTGCTCGAGATCGAACAGCACCGCCTGGCGGCCGTCGTAGCGCAGCAGGGGCAGGGTGACGAAGAGGGCGACGAAGAACCAGCCCATGGCCTTGCGCACCCGCTGCCAGTAGCCGGTCTGGGATCTCACATAGATGCTGTTACCGGGGTTGAACCTGTCATCGCCGGCTTTGAACGTGTTGGGATTGAAGGTCCCGGTGACATCGCCGGTGACATCCTTGATATTGATCTTGTCCTGGTCGGCCATTTCAACACATAGCTCCACTCATATTGTTATGAAGCCGATTATATCTTAAACAGCCTGCTAATTGTGTGGGTTAAATGTATCTATAGTTCGAGTGTTGTCGCAATTTCGGCTAACAAAAAGAGCCCATAGTCGGTTGACTATGGGCTCTTTTTAGAGATTCTTTTGAAAACCTCAAAGCCTACCGCAGGAGCAAGCTTTACTTGATGCCGCGCGCCTTGAGCAGGGCTTCCTTGAAGTCGGGGACATGATCCTTGGCCAGGCCCGGGATCATCGCCTGCTTGTCGGACTCCCGCATCTTGAGGTGGTAGATCAGCATGTCGTCGGTCAGCTCGGCCAGGGCGCCGTCATAACCGGCCTCTGCCGCCAGTTTGCTGACGAACTGCACCAGGCTGAGATCCTGTTCCTTGATCCAGGCGGGCTGCAGCAGCTCCAGCAGCTCTTCGATACGATGACATTGCATAGACGACCTCTTTAAATCTGTCATGTGAAACTCAGGCAACCTTACCCATCAAGGCTACTTCGATACGATCCCGCCCATTATGCTTGGCCTGATAGAGCGCCGCATCCGCTTTTTGGATCAGCTCGGCGGTCGAGAGGCTGGGATCCGGCACCAGGGTGGCCACCCCGAAGCTGCAACTGACCCGGCCGGAGACCAGGGATTTCTGGTGCGGGATGCCCAGGGAACGCAGGGCCCTGCGCACCTGCTCGGCGATCTGGATGGCCCCCTGCAGGCCGGTGCAGGGCAGCAGCAGGGCAAACTCCTCCCCGCCGTAGCGGGCGGCCAGATCGTCCTCCCGTCGCAGCACCTCGGCCAGCAGGCAGGCCACCTGTTGCAGGCAGTCGTCCCCCAGCTGATGGCCGTAGAGATCGTTGAACTGCTTGAAGTAATCCACGTCCACCAGCACTAGGGAGAGGGGCGCCCTGGCCCGCTGGCAGCGACGCCAGGCGCGTGCCAGCGTGTCGTCGAGGTGGGCTCTGTTGGCGATGCCGGTCAGCCCGTCCAGCCGGGAGGTGAGCCTGAGGTGCTCGGACACCGTCTTGAGCTCGGCCACCAGATCCGCGTTGGCGAAGCGGTGATAGAGGGAGGCCACCTGATCCCGCCGCAGGCGGCGCAACAGGGTCGGCAGAAACACGAACAGGTAACCCGCCAGCAGGCAGGAGACGAGGCGTTCCTGCTCGTTGCCACCCCCCAGCTCGAACAGCATGGCGAGGCCAAGCGGCAGCACGGCGCCGTAGAGCGCACGGCGACAGCCGAACAGCATGATGGCGCTGCCGGTGAGGATCAGGCTGGCGAGCATCATCATGGCGGCGCGATAGGTGTCGGGCAGCCGATCCATGTAGAGCAGCACCCCGAGCGCCCAGAGGATGGAGGTGATGGTGACCCCGATGAACAGCTCCCGCTCCAGCACCGGCAATGGGATCTGCGCCAGCCTTGGCCGGCGCCAGCGCAGGTGCCACCAGCGTGCCAGCAGCAGCAGGCAGATCAGCCCCAGCCAACCCAGCGCCTCCCCGGCCGGCAGATAGTCGTGAAACAACAGGCTCCAGCCGAGCGCCAACAGCGCCAGACAAGGCAGGCTGAACGAGGCGTGGGCATAGAGTTGGGCCATGATGGCTTGCCGCACCTGGCGTGTGACACTCTGGGTCAACTGGATACTCCCTGTACAAGAGCCGGGCAGTTTAGCACTCCCCCTTCCAGGCCAACAATCAATTGCCCGCTATTATGCTGCCGCTCAGCCAGCGCGCGGTAAGCATCCGATCGGCACCGGCTCAGGCCGGGAGACCGCCGGGCCCGCCACGAGCGCGGGCCGACCCGGCAACCCCGGCCAGATCAGCCACGATCCAGCTCGTCGAGGATGGGGCACTCAGGGCTCTCGTCACCGTGACAGCAGCCCACCACCTCCTCGAGGGAGGCCAGCATGGCCTGCAGACCCTGGATGCGGGCCCGCAAGTCGACGATCTTCTCCTGCGCCAGCTTCTTCACCTGGGCGCTGGTCCTGTGCTCGTCCCGGTAGAGTGCCAGCAACTCCTGGCACTCCTCCAGATTGAAGCCCGTCTCCCGCGCCCGCTTGACGAAGCGCAGCTCCCGCAGCGCCCCATCGTTATAGCTGCGGTAGCCGTTATCGCTGCGCACGGGCGCCGCGATCAGGCCGATGCTCTCGTAGTAGCGGATGGTCTTGGCGGTCAGGCCGGTGGCCTTGGCAACCTTGCTGATGTTCATCTGTGCCTCCTTAAATGTTCGAATGAGTGCCAGCATGGCTCGCCGCCTTGGGCTGCCAGCGTTTCAGTAACAGGGAATTGCTCAATACGGTGATGCTGCTCAGGGCCATGGCCGCCCCCGCCAGTTCGGGGCTGAGGTAGCCAAAAGCGGCCAGCGGAATGCCGATGATGTTGAACACGAAGGCCCAGAACAGATTCTGCTGTATGGTGCGCCAGGTCGCCGCCGAGATGTCGATGGCGTCGGCTACCAGCCGCGGATCCGATCTCATGAGAGTGATGGAGGCGGTTTCCATCGCCACGTCGGAGCCTGAGCCCATGGCGATCCCCACATCGGCCGCCGCCAGAGCCGGGGCGTCGTTCACCCCGTCCCCGACCATGGCCACCAGGCCATCGACCTGGGCGCGCAGCGCCTCGACCTTGGCCACCTTGCCGGCGGGCAGCACAGAATCGAAGGCCCCGTCCAACCCCAGCTTGGCGGCGATATGGGCCACGGGGGACGGCGCATCGCCACTCACCAGCCAGCAGGCGATGCCGCGCTGGCGCAGAGTGGCGATGGCGGCCGGGCTCTCGGGGCGCAGGGTGTCGGCCAGGGCGGCGATGCCAACCGCCACGCCGTCGATGGCGACCCAAACCCGGGTCGCGCCATCACCGTCCGCCTCATCCTGCTGCGGCATCGAGATCCCGAGCGCGCTCAGCAGGGAGGGGTTGCCGATGGCCACCTCATGACCCGCCACCTTGCCGAGGATGCCGGCACCGACCCGCACCTCCACCTCGTCCGGTTGCGGCAGGGCATCGCCACTGACCGCCTCACGCATGGCCAGCGCCAGCGGGTGTTCACTCGCCTGTTGCAGGGCGGCGGCCAGGCGCAGTTGCGCCGGGGTGCCGCTCCAGCTCGCCAGCACTGGCTTGCCCTGGGTGAGGGTGCCGGTCTTGTCGAAGATCAGCGCCTTGATGGCGTGGGCTTTTTGCAGGGTATCCACGTCTTTTATCAGAATGCCGTGGCGCGCCGCCACCCCGGTGCCGGTGACGATGGCGGCCGGCGTGGCCAGCCCCAGGGCGCAGGGACAGGCGATCACCAGCACGGCCACCGCCGCCAGCAGCGCCTGGCCGAAGTCGTTGCCGATGGCGTACCACACCAGCAAGGTGAGCAGGGCGATGGCCATCACCACCGGCACGAACACCGCGGAGACCTTGTCCACCAGCTGTTGCAGCGGGGCCTTGCCCATCTGGGCACTCTCCACCAGGGCGATGATCTTGCTGAGGCTGGAGTCTTCCCCCACTGTGGTGGCCTCGATCTCCAGCACGCCGGAGCGGTTGATGGCCCCGCCCAGCACGCTGTCACCCAAGGTGCGCAGCACCGGCAGGCTCTCGCCGGTTAGAATGGATTCATCGAGCTCGCTCTCGCCGCTGGTGATCTTGCCATCCACCGGCACCCGTTCACCGACCAGCACCCGCAGCCGATCGCCGCGCAGCACCTCGTCGACAGAGAGGCTCTGCCACGCCTCACCGCGCCAGACGGTAGCGGTCTCGGGACGCAGCGCCATCAGCTCGCGAATGGCGGACTGGGTGCTGCGCCGGGCGCGCGCCTCCAGCAACTTCCCTAACGAGATCAGGGTGATGATGATGGCACTCGCCTCGAAGTAGAGCTTGCCGCTGGCGGCCGCCCCCAGGGTCAGCAACAGGTAGAGACTGTAGAAGTAGGCGGCGCTGGTCCCGGTCGCCACCAGCACATCCATGTTGGCGGAGCGGTTCTTGAGGGCCAGCCAGGCGCCGCGATAGAAGCGGGCCCCGATCCAGAACTGCACCGGGGTGGCGAGCGCCAGCTCCAGCCAGGCTGGCAGATGCCAGGGCAGCAGCCCGGCCATGGCGACCATCCCCACCAGCAGCGGCAGCGTCAGCAGGGCCGAGACAACCACCTGGATCAAGGCCTTGTGGGCGATGGCCGCCTCCTGCGCCTCACGCTCCTGCAACTGCTGACGGCGGGCGCTGGCACTGCCTTGCGCCAGCTGGGCACCGAAGCCGAGCGCCTCGATCTGCCCACGCAGCGAGGCCGGCGTCTGCGCCCCGGGTACCAGAGTGATGCGGGCCTGCTCGAGGGAGAAGTTCACATCGGCCGAGAGGACACCCGGCAAGGCGGTCAGCATCTTGCCGAGCCGGGCCGAGCAACCGGCGCAGGTCATCCCGCTGATCTGGAACGACAACGACTCGCTGCCATAGCCGTAGCCCTGCGCCTCTATGCTGTCCAGCACCTCGGGCAGCCGGGCATCCTGGCTCAGTTCGATGGCCGCCTGCTCCAGCGCGAAGTTGACGGTGGCCTGCACCCCGTCGAGCTTGTTGAGGGCGGTGCTGATCCGGCTGGCGCAGTTCGCGCAGCTCATGCCGCTGATGGGAAGTTGAATATGCATGGTCATGACAATCCTCCTCGGATAGACCAGCAAACCTTAACCTTTACAGTAAGGGTAAGCTCAAGCGACCGCACTCACTTTTTGCTCGCATAAAAAACGGCGCCAAAAGGCGCCGCATTTAACACTCCGGAGACGGCGATCAGATGCCGTACTGGGCACGGTAGGCCTTCATGGCCGCCAGCTGCTCGGCCAGCGCGGGCTGCTCTGCCTGCTTCTCTTCCAGATACTTGATCAGATCCCCCATCTGGATGATGGCGATGATGTGGGCGCCGTAGTCGCGCTCCACTTCTTGAATGGCGGAGAGCTCGCCCTTGCCCTTCTCCTGGCGATCCAGCGCGATCAGCACGCCGGCCAGGGAGGCACCGTTGGCCTGGATCAGATCCATGGACTCGCGGATGGCTGTGCCGGCGGTGATGACGTCATCCACCAGCATGATGCGCCCCTTGAGCGGGCTGCCCACCAGGTTGCCGCCCTCGCCGTGATCCTTGGCCTCCTTGCGGTTGAAGCACCAGGGCACGTCCACATCGTGCTGCTCCACCAGCTGCACCGCGGTGGCGGAGGCGATGGGGATCCCCTTGTAGGCCGGGCCAAACAGCACGTCGAACTCGATCCCGGCATCCATCAGGGCGGCGGCGTAGAAGCGACCGAGGCGGGCCAGATCGCGACCGCTGTTGAACAGGCCGGCGTTGAAGAAGTAGGGGCTCTTGCGGCCGGATTTCAGGGTGAACTCACCGAATTTGAGAACCTGCTTCTCCAGGGCGAACTCGATAAATTGACGCTGGTAGGCTTTCATTCTGGCTCCTTGCGGGTGTCGTCTTTGCACATTGTGGGGGTAAAAGTCATAGGCATAAAAAACGCGGCCAATGCCGCGTTTTCAAAATCAGGAGAGCGACTGCTTCTGCAGCGCTATGATGTCGTCGATGCCGCCCTTGGCGAGCGCCAGCATGGCCAGCAGCTCCTCGTGGGTGAAGGGCTCGCCCTCGGCGGTGCCCTGCACCTCTATGATGCGGCCATCTTCGGTCATCACCACGTTCATGTCGGTCTCGGCGGCGGAGTCCTCGAGGTACTCCAGATCGCAGATGGCTTCCCCTTGGAAGATGCCGACGGAGACAGCCGCGATCATGTGCTTGAGCGGGCTCTGCTTGAGCAGACCCTTCTCCACCATCCAGTTCAGCGCGTCCACCAGCGCCACACAGGCACCTGTGATGGCGGCGGTGCGGGTGCCACCGTCGGCCTGCAGCACGTCACAGTCCACCGTGATGGAGTGCTCGCCCAGGGCGGTCAGGTCCACGGCGGCGCGCAGGGAGCGGGCGATCAGCCGGGAGATCTCCAGGGTGCGACCACTCTGCTTGCCGGCGGCGGCTTCACGGTTCATGCGCGAATGGGTGGAGCGCGGCAGCATGCCGTACTCGGCGGTGACCCAGCCCTGGCCCTTGCCCTTCAGGAAGCGCGGCACGCTGGTGTCGACGCTGGCGGTGCAGAGTACGCGGGTGCTGCCGAACTCCACCAGTACCGAGCCTTCTGCATGTTTGGTGAAGTGGCGGGTGATGGTAACCGGGCGCACTTGCGCGGCACTGCGATCGCTGGGACGGGACATGGGACTGACCTCTGGGCTGGCTGAATTGGCGCAGGAGTATAAGCCATCCCAGCCCAAATATCAGCCGCTAAAACCACGCTGTCGGCTGACGGGGCAAGCCTGGCTGAGTATACTGGCCCCACACTTCATCAAGCCCGGAACTATCAATGATTCACAGCATGACCGCCTACGCCCGCAAGGAATTCAAGGGCGACTGGGGCACAGCCGTTTGGGAAATTCGTTCGGTCAACCAGCGCTATCTGGAAACCTACATCCGCCTGCCCGAGCAGCTGCGCAGCCTGGAGCCGGTGCTGCGTGAGCGTTTCCGTGCCAAGCTGCAGCGCGGCAAGGTGGAGTGCAACCTGCGGTTCGAGGCGGCCCAGGCTGCCGCCAGCCAGCTGCACATCAATGAAGAGCTGGCCAAACTGATCATCGACAGCGCCAACTGGGTGATGAAAGAGGCCGGTCAGGGCCAGCTCAACCCGGTCGACGTGCTGCGCTGGCCCGGCGTCATGGCTGCCGCCGAGCAGGACATGGACGCGGTCGCCACCGAGCTGCTCGGCGGCTTTGATCAGACCATGGAAGACTTCCTCGCCTCCCGCGCCAGCGAAGGGACCAACCTCAAGGCGCTGATCGAGCAGCGTCTGGACGGCATCCAGGTGGAAGTGAAGAAGGTACGGGTACACCTGCCGCAGATCATTGAGTGGCAGCGCCAGAAGCTCACCGACCGCCTGACCGAGGCCAAGGTCGAGCTGGATCCGGCCCGCATCGAGCAGGAAATCGTGCTGCTGGCCCAGAAGATCGACGTGGCCGAGGAGCTGGATCGCCTGGAGATGCACATCAGCGAGACCATCAAGATCATGAAGAAGGGCGGCGCCTGTGGCCGTCGCCTCGACTTCATGATGCAGGAGTTCAACCGCGAGTCGAACACGCTGGGCTCCAAGTCCATCAACGCCGAGGTGACCCAGTCCGCGGTCGAGCTGAAGGTCCTCATCGAGCAGATGCGCGAGCAGATCCAGAACATCGAGTGATCGCTTCGGTTGCCGAACTGATTGAAAAGCCCTTGTTAACAAGGGCTTTTTTGTGGGTGTCGTGGCTCGCGATACCAAGTCAACCGCCGAGCAGGAAGGAGGAGCTCGGCTTCTTCGGCTGGGGCGCCGCCCTCAGCGCGGCGGACAGATCGTCAGCCTCCTCGCATCGCCCGCACAGGCCCTGCAAGATCCGCAGCTGCTCCTGCGCCTTCTGGGGTTCACCATTTTGCAGATAGGCCTCCCCCAGATACTCGTGGGCGCCGCGGTGCTCCGGATCTAGCCTCAGCGCCTTGTCGTAATAGGGAAAGGCCTGCGCCAACCGGCCAGACTTGCGGGCCACGTAGCCTGACCAGTTCCAGACGTCGGCGGAGTTGGCCGCGTCCTGGCGCAGATCCCGCAACAGCGCCTCGGCCTGCTGCCATTGCTGCGCCCCGACCAGCTGCTCGACCCGCTGCAACTGCCGCTGGGTCGACGACGAGCCTGATCCACCGTCCCCGCTGCTCCCTCCACCACTGCTGCCGCCGCCCCCTGCCGCCAGCGCCAGGCCGCTGCTGCTGAAGCACAGGATGCCCACCAACAATATGCTCAGGACTTTCATGACTCGCCTCCACAGGTTCGATATCAGGATCCCAACTACTAGGTTAGACCCCTCTTGGGCCCGAATAAGCGAGGCCGGGCAGCCATGGTGCAACTGACCAGCCCCGGGAGCAGAGGCAAGGAAATGGCAGGCACCAGGATACCGGCAGGCGAAGCACGCAGTGAGGGGGGAAAGAGAGAACCGCGGCGGCGGGTGATAAGGGCCGACGGCTTGCCGGCCCCGGGGGTCAGTCGTTTTCCAGGCTGGCGAGGCAGTGGGACAGGGTGCGCGCCAGCGCCCCCTGATTGCGCAGCACCACGGCGCGGGCCTGCTCGCCCATCTGGCGGCGGGCACCGCCATCGCTGAGCAGCTCGCTCACCTTGTCGCCGAGGGCGGCGGCGTCCGCCACCAGGGCGGCACCGCCCTGAGCCACCAGCTGGCGGGTGATGTCGCTGAAATTGAAGTAGGCAGGACCGGTCAGGCAGGGCTTGCCGAGCGCCGCCGGCTCCAGCAGGTTGTGGCCGCCGACGGGCACCAGGCTGCCACCGACGAAGGCCAGATCGGCCGCCGCCAGCATCAGCGGCAGCTCGCCCATGGTGTCCCCCAGGTAGACCTGATCGGTGGCCCTGATCGATGCCGCGCTGGTGCGCCGCACGCAGCCATAGGGGGCGCACAGCTCGGCCACCCGATCGAAACGCTCGGGATGGCGCGGCACCAGGATCAGCAGCGCCTCGGGATGAGTGCGCAGCACCCGCTCGAAGGCGGTCAGCACCTGCTCGTCCTCGCCCTGATGGGTGCTGGCGGCGATCCACACCGGGCGCGCCTCCCCCAAGGTCTGGCGCAGGCTGTGGCCCTTGGCCAGCAGCTCGTCCCCCAGCTGGATATCGAACTTGATGGAGCCGGTCACCGCCAGCCGCTCGCGCCCCAGCCCAAGCCGATGGAAGCGATCCGCGTCGTCCTGATGCTGGCAGAGCAGGTGGGTCAGCGGCCGGCTGAGGGCATCGAACGCCCCCTGGAAACGGGCATAACGCTGGCAGGATCGCTCGGAGAGGCGAGCATTGAGGATGGTCACCGGCAGGTGGTGTGCCTCGCAGGCGGCCAGCCAGTTCGGCCACAGCTCGGTCTCCATCACCCAGAGGGCGCGGGGCTGGAAGCGCTTGAGGAAGGCCGCGATCGCCCAGGGGTAGTCGAGGGGCGCGTAGCGATGCACCACCAGCTCGCCGAGCCTGGCCGCCTGTTCGGCACCGGTGCGGGTGGTGGTGGTGAGCAGAATGGGCAGATCCGGCCGCTCGGCCTTGAGGGCACGGATGAAGGGGGTGATGGCGAGGGTCTCGCCCACGCTGACCGCGTGGATCCAGAGTGGCGCCTCCTGCCCGCTGGCGGGAGAGCGACCCAGATGTTCGGCCCAGCGTGCCCCGAAGCCCGGCTTGCCCTTCTTCGGCCGGTAGAGCGCCAGCAGCGCCAGCGGCAAGCCCAAATGGATCAGCAGGTTGTAGAGCAGCCGGTACCCCATGCTACTGGCCCTGTCCCGAGCCGGCGGCACCGTCGTTGACCGGTTGCAGCGCGATGACCAGCTCCGCCGACTCGCCCCGCTCCAAGCGTTTACCCGCCTCAATTACCTGCTCCGGCATCAGCTCGATCAGGCACTTGAGGTGGCCAAACTTGCAGATGCGCTTGAAGCAGGGGCGGCATTCGATGTCGGTGTGCACTATCTCGACCCGATCCGCCAGTGGCGGCGTGTAGAGCGGCGAGGTGGAACCATAGACGCCGATCAGCGGCCGGTTGAGGGCGGCGGCGACGTGCATCAGGCCGGAGTCGTTGGCGATGACCCGACCGGCCAGTGCCATCAGATCGATCGCCTCGTGCAGGCTGGTCTTGCCCGCCAGCACGTGGCAGTTGGAGCGCGACAGCGGATTGATCCGATCGCGGATGGTGTTGGCCACCTCCACATCCTTGCCGGAGCCGAAGATCCACACCTGCCAGCCCTCATCCAGATGCTTCTGGGCCACCACGGCGTAGTGCCCCTCAGGCCAGCGCTTGGCCGGCCCGAACTCGGCCCCCGGACAGAGCACCAGCACAGGGCGGGCGCGATCCAGCCCGAGCCGCACCAGCGCCTTGTCCTGGTTGATGAGGTCCACATGGAGGGAGGGATGGGGAATGGTCGGGATGTCGGTCCGGCTCTTCATCTGCGCCTTGGGATAGGCCAGCGCCAGATAGGCCTCCACCATCAGCGGGAAGGCCTTCTTGTTGCTGCGCAGATCGTTGAGCAGGCCGAAGCGGTGCTCCCCCTTCCAGCCGGTACGCACCGGGATGTTGGCAAACCAGGGGATCAGCGCCGACTTCATGGAGTTGGGCTGGATGATGGCCTGATCGTACTGCTCGGCGGCCAGCTGCTTGCCGAGCCGGCGGCGGGCCCCCAGCTTGAAGTCGCCGTGGCCGAGCGGCATGGGAATCGCCTTGTCCACCTCGGGCATCCGCTCCAGCAGGGCTACACACCAGGCCGGGGCCATCACATGCAGCTCGCTGTCGGGGTGATTGGCCTTGATCGCCTTGTAGAGGCTCTGGGACATCACCATGTCGCCGACCCAGGAGGGGCCGATCACCAATATCTTCATCTCACGCGTCTCTTGGGCCAAGCCCTGCGGTTAATCGTTGCTGGGCGAGATTATGCCCCAAGAATGGCCGAAGATCCCCGATAACCCGCTCAGCACATGCCAAAAGGACATGCCCGAACCTGGTCGCAGACCCATGCTCCGGCCGGTGTTTTAGGCTAGAATGGGCGCCAATCTGAGCATGACCCGCCCGCCGGGCGCCAACGAGAGCCCTGAACCCGTGAAAAAACCGACCCTGGCGGCCGTCCTGATCGTCAAGAATGAAGCCGACAACCTGCGCGCCTGCCTCGCCTCCCTCGAAGATCTGGTGGACGAGATCGTCATCCTGGACTCCGGCAGCCAGGACGAGACCCCCGCCATCGCCGCCGAATTCGGCGCTCGCTTCTTCGTCAACGCCCAGTGGCCCGGCTTCGGCCGCCAGCGCCGCCTCGCCCAGTCCCACGTCCAGTCGGAATGGGTGCTGTGGCTGGACGCGGACGAGCGGCTCACCCCCGAACTGAGAGCGGCCATCGCCACCGTCATGGCCAACCCGGCCCAGGACACCATCTACTCCCTGCCACGCCTCTCCTGGGTGTTCGGCCGCTTCATCCGCCACAGCGGCTGGTATCCGGATCGGGTGCTGCGCCTCTATCCCAAGGCGCTGACCAGCTACAACGAGGTGCTGGTGCACGAGAAGGTGGAGGTGCGCGCCAACATGAAGATAGTCAACCTGCACGGCGACCTGCTTCACTTCACCTATCGGGATCTTGAGCACTATCTGGTGAAGTCAGCCGGTTACGCCAGGGCCTGGGCCGATCAGCGCACCGTCCGCGGCAAGAAAGGCTCCCTCGGCCAGGGGCTGGTGCATGCGCTGGGTTGCTTCCTGAAGATGTACCTGCTCAAGGCCGGCTTCCTCGATGGCAAGCAGGGTCTGCTGCTGGCCATCCTCTCCGCCCACTCCACCTTCGTGAAGTACGCGGATCTCTGGATCCGGCAGCAGCCCCAGGCGCCGGACCAAGCGGACAAGTAACGCCGGCCCCAACCGGATAAACCAGCATGATGAAACAGGGCCCGCGAGGGCCCTGTTGCTGTCTATCCGTTTTTCTCCTGCCAGAACGGCGAGGCCCAGCGGGCGATCGCCGCCGCCATGGTCTTGGGATCGAGCTGGCTCATGTCATCCGGGTGATCGCTGTCTTCCGGCGGGCTGAACGCCAGATGGCGCCCCTCACTGTTGAGCGGCCGCCAGCGCAGGGGGGTGGCGGAGCGGTGGGCCGGGAAGAAGCCGATGGTCGGCACGTCCAGCGCCGCGGCTATGTGCAGCGGCCCCGTGCTGCCCGCCACGAACAGGGCGGCGTTGGCCATCACCTGGCAGAACTTGGGCAGCCCCTCGTCGGAGCGGTAGATCCAGCCGTTGCCGCCGTGGGCCAGCAGTTCCGCCGCCAGCTGCTCGGCCTTGCCCTCCTCCCCCGGTCCCGCAGTCAGCACGCACTGCAACTCGGGGCAGGCCTGGTTGAGCTTGATGATGAGCCGCGAGTACTGTTCGATGGAGAGGTTGTTGGCCGAGCCACCGCTGCCGGCATGGACCATCAGCCAGGGTCGGCTGGCGTCCAGCTTCAGCCGGCTGGCGACCTGCTCGCGCACCTGCTGCAGGCTCTGCTCATCGAAGCTGAGGTAGGGAGCCTGCGGCTCCACCACGCTCTGTTGCTGATCGGCGAGGAAGCGGCGCACCAGGTCCAGGTTGTATTCGTACTCCGGCTTCTGGGAGCGGGAGCGGCGCTGGATCAGGCGCTGGTTGTAGAGCACCTGGGCCAGCTTGGTGGCGGGCGCCAGCCGGTAAGGGATGTGCGCCTTCCACACCAGCATGGCGTTGCGGGAGTTGGAAAAGAGGCAGATGGACGCATCGAAGGCAGCGGCCTTGATGCGGGCCTGCAAGGCCCGTTGCTGTTCCTTGTCGGCCCGGGCCCCCGGGTCCAGGATGATCTCGTCGATCCAGGGGCAGAGGCGGGCCAGCGGCGCCGTGTAGGCAGGCACCAGGGCAGTCACATGACAATCCATGGAGCGCTTGAGCATGGCAAAGCTCGGCCAGGCCAGCATGAAGTCGCCAATCTTGTCATTGCGTACTACCAGAATGCGTTTCATAAGAAATCCCTATGCTTCCTGTCACCAATGCAGGAAGGCTTGATGCGCGGTGCCGGTATTCTTGCCTGATGCACTGCTATTCTCAAGCGATGACTCAGTCGCGGTCGCGACAAAACCTCAACAGCCCCTATAATGCGACCAAATTTCCCGGTTGCAGGACTCAACAGCATGACCAACAAGGTAATTTATCCCGGCACCTTCGACCCCATCACCAATGGCCATACCGACCTGATTGGCCGGGCCGCCAGGCTGTTTGACGAGGTGGTGGTCGGGGTGGCCAACAGCCCGAGCAAGCGACCGCTGTTCGATCTGGCAGAACGTGTCCAACTTGCTCGCCAGGTGACCGCCCATCTGCCCAACGTCAAGGTGGTCGGCTTCTCCGGCCTGTTGGTGGATTTTGCCAGGGAGCAGCAGGCCAACGTGCTGATCCGGGGCCTGCGCGCCGTCTCCGACTTCGAGTACGAGTTCCAGCTGGCCAACATGAACCGTCGCCTGATGCCGGAGCTGGAGAGCGTCTTCCTCACCCCGGCGGAGGAGAACTCCTTCATCTCCTCCACCCTGGTGAAGGAGGTCGCCCTGCACGGTGGCGACATTCACCAGTTCGTCGATCCCCTCGTCGCCAAGGCGATTGCCGCCAAGCGAGGCAAGTGACGACCAGTGGCCCGTCATAGCCAGCCAGGGCCCTGGCGTCAGCTCAGGGCCTGACGGCAGGCCAGCTGCAACTCGTCGAGCCAGGCGTAGCGGCGCCGGTACATGGCGCGCTTCTTGGCCGCGATCTCCTCCAGCGGTTTGCGCACCACCGGCTGCAACCGCACGAAGTTGGCGTCCTGCGAGATAGCGCCGAACTCCTGCCACAGCTCGTCATAATCCGCCTGCAGACAGGCTCTCTTCTTCTTGCTGTAGCGCTTGGCCTGGAAGATATGCGCCTTCATCCGCACCGCCGAGACACGCGCGGCCCCCATCGCCTCGGCCAGCGCCAGCACCATCATCACCACCAGCGACTTGGGCCTCAGGCCATGGCCCGCCTTGGTCAGCGCCCGCACCTGCTGTTGCGGCTGCGAAACGCCGGGTTCTGGCCCCTGCACCGAACCTATCACCAGCGCCAGCTCGGTGCTGCTGCCGGCCAGCGAGAAGGCGCAGCTGTAGAGCCGCTCGCCCCGCGCGTTGACGATGGAGAGGGCCAGCTCGGCCTCGCGGCGGAAGGTGCCATCGTGGCGCAGCACGATGCGATGCTCACTGTCGGGGTAACGGCCGAGTTCGATCCCCTCCCCCAGATAGAGCGGGTCGATCTGCGCCGGGTAGCGGGCCAGCAGCAGCCGATAGTGTGCCTCCACCATCTCGACCCGCTGCTGCACGGTCGAGCAGGCGAAGCGATAGGGTCGCATCGGCTTGTCGAGCAACTCGGGATGCTGGGCGGGGAGGGCCCGCAGGGGTTCTGCCTGGAACAGTTCGAACACCCGGCTCAGCTGTGGCCGGTAGAGCAGGCTGCGCAGCACGAACTTGCCGCGATTGAAGGTCTTGCGGGCGCTGTCGTCGGGGTAGAGGAAGCGGGCCATTTTTTGGGCGCAATAGTGCCCCTGCCGGGATAAATGATCCCAGTCCATTGATTTTGCTGTCATTTTATTATCTCTTCTGCGTGTACAGCGAGATACTAGTCAGCGACAGCCGGGGCTTCAACAGACTGGAAATACGTCGTTACAACTTCGCCGCGTCTACCCCCAAATGGTCCGGATCAGCGCTGGCAATGAGAACAGAACACTGTTGTACGCTGCCCCAGCCGCACTTCGCTGAGCAGGGTATGGCACTGGTAGCAGGGCTGGCCGCCGCGGCCATAGACCTGCAACTGCTGCACGAAATAGCCGGGCTTGCCATCGGCGCTGGTGAAATCCTTGAGGGTGGTGCCCCCCTGCTGGATGGCGGCGGCCAGCACCCGCTTGATCTCGGCCACCAGGGTCGCCAGCCGCTCGGCGCTGATGTTGCCCGCGGCCCGTTTGGGGTGAATGCCGGCGGCGTAGAGCGCCTCGTTGGCGTAGATGTTGCCCACCCCGACCACCACGTGATTGTCCATCAGGAAGGTCTTGATGGTGGTGCTGCGCCCCTTGGCGCGCCCCTGCAGGTACTCGGCACTGAAGGCCTCGGTGAGCGGCTCAGGGCCGAGTTTGGCCAGCAGCGCATGGGCCTCGGCCGGCTCGCGGGTCCACAGCAGGGCCCCGAAGCGGCGCGGATCGTTGAGCCGCAGCAGCTTGCCGTTGGCGAGCTCGATATCCACGTGATCGTGCTTCTCGGCCGGGGTGCCGATGTCCAGCACCCGCAGGCTGCCGGACATGCCGAGATGCAGGATGGCGGTGCCGAAGTCGGTCTCCAGCAGCAGGTACTTGGCGCGGCGGCTGACCCGGTTGATGCACAGATCCACCAGCTCCTGGATCTCGCCGGGCACCGGCCAGCGCAAGCGCCCGTCCCGCACCACCACGCGCGTCACCTTGATGCCGGTGAGCCAGGGGGAGATACCCTGGCGGCTGACTTCGACTTCCGGTAATTCAGGCATAAATGGCTCTCACGCTAATGAGTGTGGATCAGGGGGTTGGCCGCAGCAGGCTGCGGTATTGCGCCTGGCTCAGGCTGAGCCAGGTTGAGGGGGGCAGCAGGGCGGCAAACTTGCCGCTGTCCTGATAGAGCCCCAGCTCGATCGGATCGCTCTGGCCGGCGATCCACACCTTGAGGGTGACAGGGGTGCCGCGCACGGCGTCGCCGGGTGGCAGCAACCAGCCTTGCCACGCCTCGATATGGGCGGCCAGCTGGGCGCTGCTCAGCCCCAGATCCGGCCCGCTGCGCCAGCCCTGGCCGATGCGTTCTATCTGCCAGCTCGGGCCTTGCCAGGTCAGCACCACGGCGGCGTCCGGCAACAGGGGCCGCGGCCGTTGGGCGCTGTTCTCCTGCTGGGCCTGCTCCAACCGGTGCAGCAGGGTGATCACGATCAGCACCACCACGATGATCACGTTATTCCAGCCTTTACGGCTCAATTTGAACATGACAAGCCTCCCTTTCAACCGGCAGTGTACTGAATTCCGGCCATAAAAAAACCCGGCACGAAGCCGGGCTTTTGGGAATGCAGCATCAAGTAATTACTTGATTTTGCCTTCCTTGTAGATCACATGCTGACGAATCACGGGATCAAACTTTTTGATCTCCATTTTTTCGGGCATGGTGCGCTTGTTCTTGGTAGTGGTATAGAAGTGACCAGTACCGGCGCTGGAGTTCAGACGAATCTTATCGCGAATACCTTTAGCCATGATCTAATTCCTTATACCTTAACGCCGCTGGCACGCAGTTCAGCCAGAACCACTTCAACGCCGCGCTTGTCGATGATACGCATGCCTTTTGCGGATACGCGCAGGCTCACGAAGCGTTTTTCACTCTCAACCCAAAAACGGTGAGTGTGCAGGTTCGGCAGGAAACGACGCTTGGTCGCGTTGTTAGCGTGCGAACGGTTGTTACCAACTGCCGGGCGCTTGCCGGTTACTTGGCATACTCTAGACATGTCAGTCTCTCCAAATCTTACTTCATTATTGCTCGAGCAAATATCTGCCCCGCTGGCCTTCGATTGCGGGGCAAACAGAAGGCGGCATTTTATACAGCATCCGTGATCAAAGATCAACTAATACAGTGCCAGAGCCCAGTTACAACCAACCACGCTCTGCGAAAGAAACCGTGATGCCATCACCGATCACCAAGTGATCCAGCACTCTGATATCGATCAGGGCCAAGGCGGCCAAGATCCGATCCGTGAGTTGGCGGTCGGCCCGACTGGGCTCGGCTACGCCGGACGGGTGATTATGCGCCAGAATCACGGCGGCTGCATTATGTTTGAGCGCGATCTGCACGATTTCTCTGGGCCAGACGCTCGCCGAATCGAGGGTGCCGTAGAAAAGTTCAACGAATTGAATGACTCTATGCTGGTTGTCCAGCAGCAACAGGGCGAACACCTCCCGCGGTCTATCCCGCAGCTGGGCCTGCAGATAATCCCGGGTCAGCTGGGGCGAGGTGAGCGCATCCCCCCGTTGCAACTGCTCGGCCAGATGGCGCTTGCCCATCTCCAGCACCGCCTGCAACTGGGCGTACTTGGCAGGCCCCAGTCCGTGGGCGCTGCAGAAGCTCTGCTGCTCGGCGCCGAGCAGTGCCCGCAGCGAGCCAAACTGCTGCAACAGCTGGCGGGAGAGGTCCACCGCACTCAGTCCGTTGACCCCGGTACGCAGGAAGATGGCCAGCAATTCGGCATCGGACAGTACCCCCGCCCCCCGCCGCAACAGCTTCTCTCTCGGGCGTTCCTCCTCCGGCCACTCCTTGATGCTCATTTGTCTCTCCCTCATCCCTATTGAGAGAAACCATAGCAAAAAATCACGGGAGCCCGACCACAACTCCCCCATGTCAGCCTCTGTCGTCGCCCGTCGCCTGTGGTATCTTAGCCGACCAGTCAGAGTGAGCCGGAAGAGATGCAGCAGATGAGATTGGCCGATAAACGCATCCTGTTGGGTGTCAGTGGCGGGATCGCCGCCTACAAGAGTGCCGAGCTGGTACGCCGCCTGAAAGATCAGGGGGCAGAGGTGCGCGTGGTGATGACCCGCTCCGCCAAGGAGTTCATCACCCCGCTGACCCTGCAGGCGGTCTCCGGCCACCCGGTCGCCGACAGCCTGCTGGATCCCGCTGCCGAGGCGGGCATGGGCCACATCGAGCTGGCCAAGTGGGCCGATCTGGTGCTGATCGCCCCCGCCAGCGCCAATCTGATGGCGCGCATGGCCGCCGGCATGGCCGACGAGCTGCTGACCACCCTCTGCCTGGCGACGCCGGCACCGGTGGCGCTGGCCCCGGCCATGAACCAGCAGATGTATCGCAACGCCGCCACTCAGGCCAACCTCGATACCCTGGCCAGCCGTGGCATCCTGCTGTGGGGGCCGGACTCCGGCAGCCAGGCCTGTGGTGATGTCGGCCCAGGCCGGATGCTGGATCCCCTCGAACTGGTCGAACGCTGCTGCCAGCAGCTTGCCGCCGAGCCGTTGCTGGCGGGCGTCAAACTGCTGCTCACCGCCGGGCCGACCCGCGAGGCACTGGATCCGGTGCGCTACATCAGCAACCACAGCTCCGGCAAGATGGGCTATGCCATCGCCCGCGCTGCCCGTGAGGCGGGCGCCGAGGTGACGCTGGTGAGCGGCCCGGTCACCCTGGCCGCCCCCCAGGGGGTGGAACGGGTCGAGGTGGAGAGCGCCGAGCAGATGCACCAGGCGGTGATGAGCCGAGTTGCCGAGTGCGACCTCTTCATCGGCTGCGCCGCCGTGGCGGACTATCGCCCGGAGCGGGTCGCCGAGCAGAAGATCAAGAAGACCGGTGGCAACGACCAGATGCTGCTGACCCTGGTCAAGAATCCCGACATCATCGCCGCCGTGGGGGCGCTGCCGAACAAGCCCTTCACCGTCGGATTTGCCGCCGAAACCGTGGATGTGGAACAATACGCCCTCGATAAACTGCAGCGAAAACGGCTGGATATGATCGCCGCCAACGACGTGTCCCGCGCAGGCCAAGGCTTCAATGCCGATGACAACGCCCTGACCGTCTTCTGGCAAGGGGGTCAAGCCGCCCTGCCCCTGGCCGATAAGCTGACGCTGGCTCGTCATCTCATTGCCCTGATTGCACGCCACTATCGACCCTGAGCCCCGGCCCATTCCAACTGACGAAAGATTCATGACGGCGCAGATTGCATTGAAAATTCTGGGCGTCCACACAAGCACTCATTGAAAACGAACGATTCATGAACACACAAATTGAACTGAAAATCCTGGATGCCCGCATCGGCACCGAATTCCCGCTGCCTGCCTACGCCACACCGGGTTCTGCCGGCATGGATCTGCGCGCCCTGCTGGATGCGCCGCTGACCCTGGCACCGGGGGACACCAGCCTGGTGCCGACCGGCCTCGCCATTCACATCCAGGATCCGGGCCTGTGCGCCACCATACTGCCCCGCTCCGGCCTCGGCCATAAGCACGGCATAGTGCTCGGCAACCTGGTCGGCCTCATCGATTCCGACTACCAGGGCCAGCTGATGGTCTCGGTCTGGAATCGCGGCAACGACAGCTTCACCATGCAGCCCGGCGAGCGCATCGCCCAGCTGGTGATCCTGCCGGTGGTGCAGGCCAGCTTCCAGCTGGTCGACGAATTCAATCAGAGTGAACGGGGTGAAGGCGGGTTTGGTTCCTCTGGTCGCCAATAACAGACCACACCAGTCCTCGTGACCGGTGCCTAATAACGGAATCAAGCCATTGTTTTTTTAGGGGAATCCATGGCAAGCAGTAACCAGAAACAGAGTCGGCGCGATCAGATCCTGCAGGCACTCGCCCATATGCTGGAAAGCAGCCCGGGCCAGCGCATCACCACGGCCCGTCTGGCGGCCGAGGTGGGCGTGTCCGAGGCCGCCCTCTATCGACATTTTCCCAGCAAGGCGCGGATGTTCGAGGGGCTGATCGACTTTATCGAGGATTCCCTGCTGTCACGGGTCAACCTGATCATGGCCGAGGAGAAGGACACCATGGCCCGCTGCCACCACATCTTGCAGCTGCTGCTGGTGTTCGCCGAGCGTAATCCCGGCATCACCCGCATCCTCAACGGCGATGCCCTGCTGGGCGAGCACGATCGGCTGCGAGATCGCATCAGCACCCTGTTCGACAAGCTGGAGACCCAGCTCAAACAGGCGCTGCGCGAGAAGCGGCTGCGGGAAGGCCAGGGTTTCCAGCTCGACGAGACCATGCTGGCCAACCTGCTGCTGGCCTATGCCGAGGGGCGGATCAGTCAGTTTGTCCGCTCCGAGTTCAAACTCAAACCCACCGCCGGGTTTGAAGACCAGTGGCAATTCATGCGCAGCCAGCTGCTGCAGAGCTGAGCCAAAGGGGCGGATCAGCCAGTTTGTCCGCTCCGAGTTCAAACTCAAACCCACCGCCGGGTTCGAGGATCAGTGGCAATTCATGCGCAGCCAGCTGCTGCAAAGCTGAGCCAACCGGGATTGAACAAAGAGGGAGGCCTTGGCCTCCCTTGTTTTTTGTGGCAGCTTTCTATGGCACAAAATAAGCACCAGATGCGACCCAGGTTGTCGCGTCCCGGTGTTAGATTCATGCGCCATAAACCTTTATACCAACAGGATATCCTATGGAACCCGAGATCATCACAGAAGCACAGACCTGGTTGACCAATAACCAGGGGCTGATCATCGAGTACGCGGTCAATATCGCCGCCGCTCTGCTCACCCTGCTGATCGGTTACATCGCCGCCAACATCCTCAGCGGTGGCGTGGTCAAGGTGATGCAGACCCGCAAGCTGGATACTACCGTGACCCACTTCGTCGGCAGCATCCTCAAGTACACCATCCTGGTGTTCGTGGTGATCGCCGCCCTCGGCCGGGTCGGGGTACAGACCGCCTCCTTCGTCGCCATCATAGGTGCCGCCGGTCTGGCCATCGGTCTGGCGCTGCAAGGCTCCCTCTCCAACTTTGCCGCCGGTTTCCTGCTGATCATCTTCCGCCCCATCAAGGCGGGCGAGTTCATCGAAGTGGCCGGCACCGCGGGCGTGGTGCAGTCGGTGCAACTGTTCACCACCACTCTCACCTCCGGTGACAACAAGATGGTGGTGGTGCCGAACTCCGCCATCCTCAACGGCACCATAGTCAACTACTCCCGCATGGATACCCGTCGGGTCGACATGACCTTCGGCATCGGCTACGGCTCTGACCTGCGCAAGGCCAAACAGATCCTGGAGCAACTGGTCAACGAGGAGCCGCGCATCCTGAAGGATCCGGAAGCCGTCATCGCCGTCGCCGCCCTGGCCGACTCCGCGGTCAACATAGTGGTGCGCCCCTGGGTCAAGACCGCCGACTACTGGGGTGTCTGGTTCGACTTCCACGAGAAGGTGAAGCTGGCCTTCGATGCCGAAGGCGTCGAGATCCCCTTCCCGCAGATGGTCATGCACATGCAAAAGTCCCAGGCCTGAATCCAGACCTGATGACGACAATGCCAGCCTCCGGGCTGGCATTGTCGTTTTCGGGCCCCGGGCGTGGCCATAAAAAATCCGGCCACCGGGGCCGGAGATAAGCCAGTCACTATCACCCGCGGCCTCGGGCCGGCGAGCCCTCACACCAGCCGGCGGGCGACCCGGTTGAGCAGCGGCTGCACCAGCACATAGCCTCCCAGCACGGCGGCCATCACGGCCAGCACCCGCATCTCCAGGGTCGGGGCGGCGCTGGTCAGCACCAGGGTCAGCAGGCCGATGAGGCCGGTGGCGATCAGGCTAAGGGCAAACAGGGATAAAGCGCGTTTCATGTCGATCTCCTCGTTCCAACAACATTGGCCATCCCTGGGAGACTCGTCCATCTGGCTCAGATGATAACCAGCCGTTGGCGGGGTAAAGTTGCGTTTGCTCATAAAATAGACGGAAAGATGCCTCTCCATGCCTGCTTTGAAGCGGAGGCAAGGCCGATCTGCCCACACCCTGCACTGAAAGCCCTTTCAGCCGGACGAGGCCGGGGAAGCATGCGCAAGCGCAAGATCTGATGGCCCCTGCTGACTCATAATCGCAGCGTTTTGGATGTAAACTCCTTCGATGACAGACAATTGGTAAAGCTCTGTTACACGGGCCACACGCAGGGCTCGGTATAATGTTCGAATAATAAGGTTTGGCGGGAGCCTTGCCTGCAAGGTTCAAACACAACTTGGAATCTCAGGAATCCTATGAAAAACATCAATCCAACCCAGACCAAGGCCTGGCAGGCCCTGGAAACCCACTTCGCGGCTCACAAAGAGACCCGGCTCAAGGATCTGTTCGCACAGGATCCCCAGCGTTTCGACAAGTTCTCCCTCACCTTCGGCGGTGACATCCTGGTCGACTACTCCAAGAACCTGATCACCGAAGAGACCCTCAAGCTGCTGGTGGATCTGGCCAAAGAGACCGACCTGCGCAGCGCCATCGACGCCATGTTCAACGGCGACAAGATCAACATGACCGAGGGGCGCTCCGTGCTGCACGTGGCCCTGCGCAACCGCTCCGATCGCCCGATCGAGTGCGATGGCAAGGACGTGATGCCGGAAGTGAACGCCGTGCTGGCCAAGATGAAGGGCTTCTGCGAGAAGGTAATCGGAGGCGAGTGGAAGGGTTATACCGGCAAGGCGATCCAGCATGTGGTCAACATCGGTATCGGTGGCTCTGACCTCGGCCCCGTGATGATTACCGAGGCACTGCGCCCGTACAAAAACCACCTGCAGATGCATTTCGTCTCCAACGTCGATGGCACCCACATCGCCGAGACCCTGAAGAAGATCGATCCGGAAACCACCCTGTTCCTGGTGGCCTCCAAGACCTTCACCACCCAGGAGACCATGACCAACGCCCTGACCGCCCGCGACTGGTTCATCAAGATCGCCGGTGACAAGGCCCACGTCGCCAAGCACTTCGCCGCGCTCTCCACCAACGGCAAGGCCGTGGCCGAGTTCGGTATCGATACCGCGAACATGTTCGAGTTCTGGGACTGGGTCGGCGGCCGTTACTCCTCCTGGTCTGCCATCGGCATGCCCATCGCCCTGTCGATCGGTTTCGAGAATTTCGAGGCCCTGCTGCAAGGCGCCTTCGAGATGGACATGCACTTCGCCACCGCCTCCTACGAGCAGAACGTACCTGTGTTGCTGGCGCTGATCGGCCTCTGGTACAACAACTTTTATGGCGCAGAGTCCGAGGCCATACTGCCGTACGATCAGTACATGCACCGCTTCCCTGCCTACTTCCAGCAGGGCAACATGGAGTCCAACGGCAAGCAGGTGGATCGCAACGGCAAGCCGGTGGACTACCAGACCGGCCCCATCATCTGGGGTGAGCCGGGCACCAACGGCCAGCACGCCTTCTATCAGCTGATCCACCAGGGCACCAAGCTGATCCCCTGTGACTTCCTGGCCCCGGCCATCAGCCACAACCCCATCGGCGACCACCATCCGAAACTGCTGGCGAACTTCTTCGCCCAGACCGAGGCGCTGGCCTTCGGCAAGAGCAAGGAACAGGTCGAGGCCGAGTTCCTGGCCGCCGGCAAGACGCTGGAGCAGGTCAAGGATCTGGTACCGTTCAAGGTGTTCGAAGGCAACCGCCCGACCAACAGCATACTGTTCAAGAGCCTGACCCCGAAGACGCTGGGTGCCCTGATCGCCATGTACGAGCACAAGATCTTCGTGCAGGGCGCCATCCTGAACATCTTCAGCTTCGATCAGTGGGGCGTGGAGCTGGGCAAACAGCTGGCCAACAAGATCCTGCCGGAGCTCAACACCGAGGCGGCGGTCACCAGCCACGACTGCTCCACCAACGGCCTGATCAACACCTGGAAAGCCTGGAAAGCCTGATTTCCGGTGCTTGCCTGAATGCAAAAGCCCCGCTCGATGAGCGGGGCTTTTTTGTGGCCGATAACCGGCTTGTTTGCATACTCCGGGCACCTGGCCAGGTGTCTAAGCCAGCCAGCAGGCGGGGATCGTCACCCCCACCCCGATGAAGCTTAACCGCCGACGGCGATGCGCTTCATGTCTTTCATCTATAACAACGCAGGGTCTGACAAGGGCATGGTTACGGGCCGCAGCCTCATTAGCCACCGACAGCGATACGTTTCATATCCTTCATGTAGCCACGCAGGGTCTGGCCGATCTGCTCGATGGGGTGGCTGCGGGTCGCCTCGTTGGCGGCCAGCAGGGCCTGGTTGTCGATCCCCTTGCTCTCGGCACGGGAGCTGCCCAGATCGCCGGCCTGCAGGGTCGGCATGAAGTGCTCGCGCAGCAAGGGCACGGCGGCGTTGGCGAACAGGTAGTTGCCGTATTCGGCGGTATCCGAGATCACCACGTTCATCTCATACAGACGCTTGCGAGCAACGGTGTTGGCGATGAGCGGCAGCTCGTGCAGGGATTCGTAGTAGGCGGACTCTTCATAGATGCCGGAGGCCACCATGGTCTCGAACGCCAGCTCCACCCCCGCCTTGACCATGGCCACCATGACCACGCCGTTGTCGAAGTACTCCTGCTCGGCGATCTTGCCCGCATAAGCCGGGGCATTCTCGAAGGCGGACTGGCCGGTCTCTTCGCGCCAGCCGAACAGCTTGGCGTCATCCTCGGCCCAGTCGGCCATCATGCCGCGGGAGAACTCACCGGCGATGATGTCATCCATGTGCTTCTCGAACAGCGGACGCATCAGGGTGCGCAGCTGCTCGGACAGCTCGAAGGCACGCAGCTTGGCCGGGTTGGAGAGGCGGTCCATCATCAGACTGATGCCACCCTGCTTCAGGGCCTCGGTGATGGTCTCCCAGCCGAACTGGATCAGCTTGCCGGCGTAGGCCGGATCCGTCCCCTCGGCGACCAGCTTGTCATAGCACAGCAGGGAGCCGGCCTGCAGCATGCCGCACAAGATGGTCTGCTCGCCCATCAGGTCGGATTTCACTTCCGCCACGAAGGAGGATTCCAGCACCCCGGCGCGATCGCCGCCGGTGGCGGAGGCCCAGGCCTTGGCGATGGCCATGCCCTCACCCTGGGGATCGTTCTCCGGGTGTACCGCGAGCAGGGTCGGCACGCCGAAGCCACGCTTGTACTCTTCACGCACCTCGGTACCCGGGCACTTGGGAGCGACCATGACCACTGTGATGTCGGCGCGGATCTGTTGACCCTCTTCCACCACGTTGAAGCCGTGGGAGTAACCCAGGGCCGCGCCCTGCTTCATCAGCGGCATCACGGTTTTCACCACGTCGGCGTGCTGCTTGTCCGGAGTCAGGTTCAGCACCAGATCGGCGCTCGGGATCAGCTCTTCATAGGTGCCGACCACGAAGCCGTTGTCGGTCGCCTTCTGCCAGGAGGCACGTTTCTCGGTGATGGCGGCCTTGCGCAGGGCGTAGGAGATGTCCAGCCCGGAGTCGCGCATGTTCAGGCCCTGGTTCAGACCCTGGGCGCCACAACCCACAATCACCACCTTCTTGCCCTTGAGCGCCGCACAACCGTCAGCGAACTCTTCGCGCTGCATGAAACGACACTTGCCCAGCTGGGCCAACTGCTGACGCAGGTTCAGGGTGTTGAAATAATTAGCCATGGTGATTGCTCCGTTCGATTGATTCCATGCCGGATGGCGGCGTTGTCTGAACCACTATAGCGCGGGACACTTATTGCCTGAACTGATATATTCGGAACAGTACGTTGCAGAAATTGAAAGATGATTCTGCGCAATCTCAGGCGGGATCTCCCCCAGTTCGGCAAGAGCGCCGGAGGGGTTGTTGCCTGAGCTGAACAATTCGGCACCCGATGCCGTTGCAGGAATGAAAGATGGACCTTCGCAATCTCGAGCTGTTTCTCCACCTCGCCGACTCCCTTCACTTCGGCAAGAGCGCCGATGCCATGGCGGTCAGCCCCTCCACCCTGAGCCGCGCCATCCAGCGGCTGGAGCAGGAAACCGGCTGCGTGCTGTTCGAGCGGGACAACCGCAGCGTGCGGCTCACCTCCGCCGGCGAGAAGCTGCGGGAGTTCGGCGGTAGCCTGCTGCAGGAGTGGCGCCGGCTCAAGCAGGAGCTCAAGCGCAGCGACGAACCGCTGCAGGGTCGACTGCGGGTGTTCTGCTCGGTCACCGCCAGCTATTTTCTGCTGCCCGAGGTGCTGGAACGCTTCCGCCGCCGCTATCCCCAGCTCGAGATCAAGCTCGAGACCGGCGACCCGGCGCTGGCGGTGGACAAGATCCTGGCCGACGAGGCCGATCTCGCCATCGCAGCGAGGCCGGATGCCCTCTCCGCCAAGCTGGAGTTTGCCAGCCTGCAGCAGGTGCCGCTGGTGTTTATCGCGCCACGCAATGCCCCCCAACCGAACCAGTGGTTCCTGCAGGGCGAGCCGGACTGGGAGCGGCTGCCGCTGATCCTCTCCGAGCAGGGACTGGCTCGCAAACGCTGTGACCAGTGGTTTCGCAACAAGGGCATAGCCCCCAACATCTACGCCGAGGTCGCCGGCAACGAGGGCATAGTCGCCATGGTGGCGCTCGGCTTCGGGGTGGGTCTGGTGCCTGCCGCCGTGATCGATCACAGTCCCATGGGGGACAAGGTGCGTATCGTCGAGCCCAAACCCACCCTCAAGCCGTTCGACGTGGGCATCGCCGTGCTCAAGAAGCGGCTGGAAGAGCCGCTGATCCGCGCCTTCTGGGATACGGCTCGCGGCCACCCCCTGCGCTGAGGGAAGGATCAGGCCCGGCAAGCGCAGACGGGATGGCGCTCCTATCAGGTGTCAGATGTGTCAGTAGGAAAGTACCCGCTAAGAGCGGAGACTTGCCCGACGAGCACATCAGCCACAGAGGAGCACGCCGTGAGCCAGCATCTTGTCGAGATCAAGGGGTCCATCCTGTTTGAAGAGTATCTGCAGAGCCTTGGCGTCCGCCGTTGCCCGCTCGATCGGGAGCAGGAGATCTATCTGCAGGATCGGCACCTGGCCACCATCAGGCGCATTCAGGGGGAACTGCGGTTCTACCTGAGAGCCAACGCCCTGGTCCGGCCATGATCCGCAATCGGTCACAGAACATACCCTGAAAGCGTATTAGACTGGCACCATCCGTCACCCTCGCCTCCGGGGGTCGCCATGAGGAGTGCCCATGAAACCAAGCGGCCTGGATCGGCTCTTCAAACCCCAATCGATTGCCGTCATCGGCGCCTCGACCGACCCGCAGAAGGCGGGCCATGTGGTGATCAGGCACCTGCTCGCGGGTCAGTTCAAGGGCCCCATACTGCCGGTCAGCCCCCACAGCCAGGCCATCGCCGGCGTGCTCGCCTATCCCGATATCCCCAGCCTGCCGCTGTCCCCCGACCTTGCCATCGTCTGCACCCGGCGCGAGCGGGTACTGCCACTCATCGAGGAGCTCGGCAAGAAGGGCACAGGCGCCGCCATCATACTGGCCGCCCAGTTCTCCGCCGAGGATCGCCATCAGTTGCAGAGGCTGTGCCGCCAATACGGCATCCGCCTGCTCGGCCCCAACAGCATGGGCATGCTCTTGCCGGGGCAGGGCATCAACGCCAGCTTCTCCCCCATCGCCGCCACCCCAGGGCAGGTGGCCTTCCTCTCCCAGTCGGCGGCGGTCAGCACCACCATCCTCGACTGGGCCAAACAGCGGGAGATCGGTTTCTCGGCCTTCGTCTCCCTCGGGGATCATTGCGACATCGACTTTGGCCAGCTGCTGGATCAGCTCTCCCGCGACGGCTCGACCCGCGCCATCCTGATCTACATGGACAAGCTGCACGATGCCCGCCACTTCCTCTCGGCCGCCCGCGCCGCCTCGCGCAACAAGCCGATCCTGGTGCTCAAGAGCGGTCGCCACGATCCGGCCAACGGGCTCGACAACGTCTACGACGCGGCCATCCGCCGGGCCGGCATGCTGCGGGTACGGGATACCCATGAGCTGTTTGCCACCGTCGAGACCCTCAGCCACTCCTTGACCCTCAAGGGGGAGCGGCTCGCCATCCTCTCCAACGGCCGTGGGCTGGCCAACATGGCCGCCGATGTGCTGCTGGAGCGCGGTGGCAAGCTGGCCATGCCGCCGCAAGACATCGGCAGCGATGCGGATGTCGATGCCTACCGGCAGGCGCTGGATGCCTTGCTGCAGGGGGACGGCGCCGACGCCATCCTGCTGATCCATGCCCCCTCCCTCACCGCACGGGGCGCCGCCTTGGCTGGCAACCTGATCGACTTTATCAAGCAGCATCCCAGAGCCAGGCGTTTCAACATCCTGACCAACTGGGCCGGGGAATACTCGGCGCAAGCCGGCCGCCGCCTGTTCAATGAGGCGGGCATTCCCACCTATCGCACCCCGGAGAGTGCCGTCACCGCCTTCATGCACATGGTGGAATATCGCCGCAACCAGAAGCAGCTGATGGAAACCCCCGCCTCCCTGCAAGCTGGCCAACTCGATGTCGAACGCTGCCAGCAGCTGATCCAGCAGGCGCTGGATCGCAAGCAACGGGTGCTCGATACCCACCTGGTTCACCCCATCATGCAGGCCGCCGGGCTCTCCACCCTGCCAACCTGGATCGTCTCGGACGCCATCGAGGCAGCGCTGACCGCAGAGCAGATCGGTTATCCGGTAGCCGTGAAGCTGCGCTCGCCGGATATCACCCATAAGTCCGAGGTACACGGTGTCATGCTGAACCTGCGCACCTCGGCCGAGGTGGCCCAGGCGGCGGATGCCATCCTGGACCGGGTCCGTCAGCACGATCCGGGGGCCCGCATCGAAGGCCTGCTGGTGCAGCGCATGGCAAAACGCAGCGGTGGACTCGAGCTGCGCATCCGCCTGCAGCAGGATCCCGTCTTCGGCCCCGTCATCCTGCTCGGTGAATCCGGCGCCGCTCCACACGAGATGGTCGCCGCCCTGCCGCCGCTCAACCAGGCGCTGGCCCGCTACCAGATCATCGGCGCCCTCAAGCAGGGCAAGATCCGCGAGCAAGCCAGTCCGGCGCGGCTCGATATCGATGCCCTCGGCCGGGTGCTGTGTCAGCTGTCGGAGCTGCTGCTGGCCTTCCCCGAGATCCAGGAGCTCGATCTACATCCACTGCAGGCCTGCGCCGACGAGATGGTGATCCTGGATGCCAGGCTCGTCTTGCTGGCGGAGGGCCAGCAGGCACTCCCCCTAGCCATTCGCCCCTATCCCACCGAGCTGGAGGAGGGGGCCTGGCTCAAGGATCAGAGCCATGTCCTGCTGCGCCCAATCCGGCCGGAGGACGAACCAGCCCACAAGCAGTTCGTGCTCAAGGTCTCCGATGAAGACAGGTACAAGCGTTTCTTCGCCGATGTGGGGGAGCTGGGCCACGAGGAACTGGCCCGCATGACCCAGATCGACTACGACCGGGAGATGGCCTTCGTCGCCGTGGGACAGGATGGCGCCTTCAACCAGCAGATCCTGGGGGTGGTGCGCGCCATCTCCAACCCGGATCTGTCCGATGCGGAATTTGCCATTCTGATCCGCTCGGACCTGAAAGGTATGGGGCTGGGCAAGCTGATGATGGAGAAGATAGTCCGCTACGCCAGGGAGCGTGGCATCGGCCAGCTCTCCGGCATGACCATGCCCAGCAATCGCGGCATGATCAATCTGGCCAAGCGGCTGGGTTTTCAGATCGACATCCAGCTGGAAGACGGGGTGGTCAATATGGCGCTGCCCTGCGCAGATAAAGGCATATAAAGGCATATAAAGGCAGGAAGCAGTAAGCAGTAAGCAGTATATGGATTGGCCGCGCATCAGACGAAAACGGCCAATTTCAGGCAATAAAAAAGCCCGCTCGATTGAGCGGGCTTCTTCAATTGGGAGCCTGGCAGTGTCCTACTCTCGCATGGCGAATGCCACACTACCATCGGCGCTACCGCGTTTCACTTCTGAGTTCGGCATGGGATCAGGTGGTTCCACGGCGCTATGGCCGCCAGGCAAAAACTTCAATCTCGGAAAGCTGACGTGAATAACGACTAAGCGCTTAGCTTGGTCACTATCACTGAATTAAGTAAGTAGTTCTTCATCTGCTACAAGGCCCAGAACACTTCTTGGGTGTTGTATGGTTAAGCCTCACGGGTAATTAGTATGGGTTAGCTCAACACGTCGCCGCGCTTACACACCCCACCTATCAACGTTGTGGTCTCCAACGGCCCTTTAGGACCCTCAAGGGGTCAGGGATGACTCATCTCAGGGCTCGCTTCCCGCTTAGATGCTTTCAGCGGTTATCGATTCCGAACTTAGCTACCGGGCAGTGCCACTGGCGTGACAACCCGAACACCAGAGGTTCGTTCACTCCGGTCCTCTCGTACTAGGAGCAACTCCCTTCAATCATCCAACGCCCACGGCAGATAGGGACCGAACTGTCTCACGACGTTCTGAACCCAGCTCGCGTACCACTTTAAATGGCGAACAGCCATACCCTTGGGACCGACTTCAGCCCCAGGATGTGATGAGCCGACATCGAGGTGCCAAACACCGCCGTCGATATGAACTCTTGGGCGGTATCAGCCTGTTATCCCCGGAGTACCTTTTATCCGTTGAGCGATGGCCCTTCCATTCAGAACCACCGGATCACTATGACCTACTTTCGTACCTGCTCGACCTGTCCGTCTCGCAGTTAAGCTGGCTTATGCCATTGCACTAACCTCCTGATGTCCGACCAGGATTAGCCAACCTTCGTGCTCCTCCGTTACTCTTTGGGAGGAGACCGCCCCAGTCAAACTACCCACCAGGCACTGTCCGCGAGCCCGATTCAGGGCCCTGCGTTAGAACATCAAACATACAAGGGTGGTATTTCAAGGACGGCTCCAGCGCAACTGGCGTCACGCCTTCAAAGCCTCCCACCTATCCTACACATGTAGGTTCAATGTTCAGTGCCAAGCTGTAGTAAAGGTTCACGGGGTCTTTCCGTCTAGCCGCGGGTACACCGCATCTTCACGGCGAATTCGATTTCACTGAGTCTCGGGTGGAGACAGCATGGCCATGGTTACACCATTCGTGCAGGTC
>NZ_LR134376.1:0-62500 GCF_900637545.1 Aeromonas encheleia | reverse complement strand
TGGAGATGCCTGCCGCCGATGCGGCCAAGGCGATCACCGCGCTCAATGACAAGGAGTATCAGCAACGCACCCTCAAGGTTCGCGAAGCCAACGACAAGCGGGACAGGGATGAGCGGGAAGGCAGCGACGTCGACGCCTGATAACTCAGTACTCTACCTCTTCGAGTGATGACAGCCCCCATGCTTGCAAGGGGGCTGTCAGTTTTTGGGCCTCACAGTCCAGCCGAGTGCAATAGGCTCTGGCCTGCGCGCTGGCAGATGTGGCAGAAGTGGTGGTTGCCAGCAGATTGGCCACTCGCCTCGCCACCGCGCTGCCCGAATCCACCAGCTGGCAGTCCGGCATCAGTTGCCGGATCTCGTCATCGAGCAGCGGGAAGTGGGTGCAGCCCAGCACCAGCGTATCCGGCCTCGGCTCCCCTTCTATCCAGTCCGCCAACACCTCTCGCAACAGCGCCATATTGACCGGCCGACCGGCCAGCTTGTGTTCGGCCTCGATCACCAGCTCGGTCGCTCCCTTGAGCAGCACCCGTTTGTCCGGCGCAAACTGGGCGATGAGTTGATGGGTGTAGGCACGACTGACGGTGCCCGGGGTGGCCAGCAGCCCGATGCAACCATTGCGGGTCAGGGCAGCCGCCGGCTTGATGGCCGGTACCACGCCCACCACCGGAATAGTCAGGGCGGCGCGCAAGGATGGCAGGGCTATGGTGCTGGCGGTGTTGCAGGCGATCACCACCAGATCGATGGCCTGCTCGGCCACCATCTGCGTGATCAGGCGACCACAGGCCGCGATCAGATCCGGCTCGCTCAGTTCGCCATAGGGGAAGTTGGCATTGTCGAAACAGTAGAAATAGTTGTGCGCCGGCAAGGTGCGACGGATCTCGCGATAGACGGTCAAACCGCCCATGCCTGAATCGAACACTAGAATATTGGCCACCTGGGCTCCCCCTTGGATGCGAGGCGGCGATCATACTCCCGCCGGCGGCCAATAGAAAAGGCCCCGCACATGGCGGGGCCTCGCTTTTTCCTCTCTATATAAGCAGAGCGACGGATCAGAGACGGTAGTCGGCCGTCAGCTTGAACTCGGTGCCCGGTGAGGCATAGCCATAGGCCGGGACATAGTCGCGATCGAACAGGTTGTCGATGCGGCCGCCCAGGGTGAGCGCAGGGGTCACCCCGTAGCTGGCGCCCAGGTTGACCAGGGTATAGGAGCTCAACACCACCCGCTCTGCCGGGAAGCTGCTGAAGTCCTTGTCATCCCGCTTGCCCACATAGAGCAGCTCGGTCGACAGATCGACCGGGCCCAGCTGTACCTGGGTCAGCCAGCTGGCCTTCTGCTTGGCGCGGCGCAGCAGCGGCTGGTCGCCGTCATTCTTGTCTTCGGTCTTGGTGTAATCGAAGCTCAGGTCATGATGAAGCGGACCGGTCTCCAGACCCAGCGCCAGTTCCACGCCACGGATCTCCGCATCCGTGTTGTCCGGCTTGCAGGTGGAGAAGGCGCTCTGGCAGGCGATCAGGTTCTGGATCTGGTTGCGATACAGGTTCACGGACCAGTCCCAGGCGGTGTAGCGGCCGGAGAAGTCCAGCTCCAGGTTCTTGCTCTCTTCCGGCTTCAGATCCGGGTTCTCGTAACCTGGGTAATAGAGGTCGAGGAAGGTCGGCGCCTTGAAGCCGGTGCCGTAGCTCAACCGGACATTGTGATTGTCATCTATGTCCAGACCGCTGGCGGCAGACCAGGTGTTGTGACGACCGTACTGCTCGTTGTCATCGGTACGGCCGGACAGCTCGAACTGCAGCGCCTGCCAGCGATAGCTGCCGACGGCAAACAGCCCGGTGTTGTCGCGATCCGGTGCATCGAACGACTTGCCGTAGCTGCGAGAGTCGGATTTCAGCTGCTCCTGCTGCCAGTCGGCCCCCCCGGTCAGCAGCAGCCCCTCGATGCCGCTCCAGCTGTTGATCCAGGAGAAGCGGGTCAGGCCGGTATGAATGGGCTCGGCACTCGACTCCCCCTGGCTCTCCAGCCAGCTCTTCAGCTTGTTCTCACCATAACTGGCCTCGAGCCGGCTATTGAAGTGGTCGGCCTGATACTTGAGCGCACCATCATACTGAAAGGCCTGCACCCGGCTCTGATCCGCCGCCTGATAGGGATCATCCATCTCGGTCTGGTTGTCGTAGCCCTGGGCGTTGAAGTCGGCGCTCCAGGCATCGTTGAAGGCATGGTTCAGCCCGAGCTGGCCGTTCAGGCTGTCGAAGCCGTCCCGATCCGGCTGCTGGGCACCGGCCACCACGTCGAAACCATCGGCGCGTTCGTAGCCGATCATCATATTCATGTCGGTCTGCTGGCCGAGTGCCTGCACGGTACGCAGCTGACCCTGGCCATAGCCGTTGCTGCCAACCCCCCCCTTCAGGTGGGTCTCGCTGCCATTCTTGGCGGAGGTCTTGGTGATGAGGTTGATGACGCCACCTATGGCATCCGCGCCGTAGACCGCCGCTCGCGGGCCGCGGATATACTCGACGCGTTCGATGTTGCCGAGCGGGATCTGGCTGAGATCTGGCGTACCGGCCACCATGGCGGCGATGGGGCGGCCATTGACCAGCACCAGCGAGTGGTTGGAGTTGGTACCGCGGATGAACAGGCTGCTCATGTGCCCCCGTCCACCCAGGGTGGTGATCTGCACCCCCGGCAGGGTCTTCAGCAGATCCGGCAGGCTCTGCACCTGGCGGGCGTCGATCTCGGCGCGATCGATCACCACAATGGGCGCCAGCACCGAGCTGATGGGTTGCTCCACCCGGTTGGCGGTCACCACCATGGTCTCATTGGCAGGCAGGGAAGTCTGGGCGAAGGCCGCCGTTGGCAACAGGGCAGCCACCAATAGTTTCTTGGACATTACAGATCCTTAAGTTCGCGTAAGCATCTACTCCGTGACCGGTTTCTCTCGGCTCGAAATACGAACTTTGGCAGGTCTTCGGGCTGGGGGGCTGATGGCCTACGGCGACGGCTTCCCACCTGACGGCAGTGCCCTGATGTCGCTTCGTTCCCCCTTACCGCTGCGCGCCAGCTCCGGATTCTCACCGGATTCCCTATTAAGCATGATGCGCCAAAGCGGGGGGATTATAGGAAAGGGGGACGTAAGAGTATAGCGATTTAGCCATCCATACGTCTTTTGCTAGCAAAAACAAAAACCGGCGCCCATGGGCACCGGTTTGTTAGATTTATCAATAGCTTCAGGCTCAGTCGGCGTAGCTGGCCTTGGGCGCCGGCAGGCGGATGGTGAGGGAGAGCACCAGGGCCACCACCAGCAATACCAGGATCAGGTTGAAGGTCGCCATGAAGCCGCCAAACAGGGAGGCGACGATGGAGCCGATGATGCTGCCCAGCCCGAAGCCCAGGTATATGACACCGTAGTTCTTGGTCAGGTTGTTGAGCCCGAAGAAGTCGCTCACCAGGGAAGGGTAGACGGTGATGGTGCCGCCGAAGCTGAAGGCCACGCAGGCCACCGCCACGAAGAACAGGTTGGCGTTGAGCGGCACGAACAGCAGCAGCCCCATACCGCACAGGGTGATCAGCTGGGCTATGGTGATGACCCGGATGCGGGACATCTTGTCGGAGAGGATGCCCAGCACCAGCCGGCCGCCCAGGTTGGCCATGGCGATCACCGCCACCGCATTGGCCGCCACCGCGGTAGACAGACCCACCATGTTCTCACCGATGTCCTTGGCCACCCCGATGACATAGAGGCCGCTCATGCAGGCGGTGAGGAACATCAGCGCCAGCATCCAGTACTGCGGCTTGCGCATGGCCTCGGCCAGGGTGAAGTCACGGCTCTCGGTCTGCTGGGAGGACGCGGCCTGTTGAGGGGCATCCTTCATCAGCATGCCGCCCACCAGCACCATGGACATGGCGATCAGGCCCCACAGCTGGAAGGTCGCCTCCAGACCCGAGCTGGAGAGCAGCAGCAGGTTGATGTATTTGAAGCCGAGGCTGCCGAGGCCATAGGCGCCGATGGAGCAGGCGGAGATCAGCCCCTTGCGCTCCGGGAACCACTTCACGCAGTTGGAGAGCGTCATCAGGTAGCCGGTGCCGTCGGCGAAGCCCACCAGGATGCCGGCGCAGAGATAGAGCATGGCCAGGTTGCTGGCATGGGCGGTGAGGAAGAAGCCGATGCCGAGCAGCACGCCGGCCCCGAGGGTGACGTTGCGCACCCCGAACCGCTCCTGCAGCTTGCCCGCCAGGGAGGAGGCGACCGCCAGCGACAGGCTGAGCAGACCGAAGGCGAAGGCCACCTGGCTGACCGGCTCATCCAGCTTGTCGGAGAGCTGGGCGTTGAACAGGCTCCAGGTATAGACGGACCCCAGGGCGAACTGGGTGATGATGGTACCTATCAGGGTCAGGTACCGGGTGCGGTTCATCTCTTTGGTCATGGTGTGTCTCGGGCGGTGGACTCGGGAAATTGAGCCCACTATAGGCAAGACGCACCCAGTGCCGACGGATTAAGGCATGAAATGCAGATCGGCGGGAATGAATGACAATTAAAGCCGCATCAGCTGACGGAACGCCTTGATGTTGCTGCGGCTGACCGGTACCTCGAACGGCAGATCATGGAGCCGGATGAGATAGGTGCTGTTGAACCAGGGCACTATCTCGCGGATCTTGTTGATGTTGACGCAGTAGGATCGGTGGCAGCGAAAGAAGCCCTCGGCCGGCAGCCGACCGACAAACTCGCTGATGGTCATGGCCATCACATAGCGATCGGTGCGGGTGTAGACATAGGTCAGCTTCTCGTCCGCCTCCGCGTAGTAGATCTGCTCGCAGGGGGTGACTATGATGCGCTCCCCCTTCACCAGATTGACGGTGCGGTTCTGGCTGCCACTCCCCTCGCCCGCCTCGGCGGCCTGGCTCGGTTTCAGCTTGCCGGCGTGCTCGAGTTTTTGCAGCAGGTTGATGATGCGCGGCTCGTTGTAGGGCTTGAGGATATAGTCGAACGCCTCCAGCTCGAACGCCTCCACCGCAAACTCCTTGTAGGCGGTGACGAACACTATGTGGGGCGGGTGGCTCGACTTGTGCAGGTTCTTGGCCAGCAGCAGGCCGTCGATGGAGGGGATCTGGATATCCAGAAACACCACGTCCACCTCGTGATCCTGCAGGTATTTGAACGCCTCCAGCCCATCCTCGAAACTCGCCACTATCTCTATCTGGCTGTGCTGGTTCACCAGGTAGATCAGCTCCTCCCGGGCCAGGTATTCATCTTCAACAATAATGGCTCTCAACATGTTATGGCCTCCGGATGACGAGACAGGCAGGCCGGCGCCTCTCGAGCCAAGTACTCGCCTTTCACTATGATGGCGTTCAGCATGGCATTGCCTCCGGATCCGGCAGATAGAAACAGACTTCGGTGCCGGGTTCCAGCCGCCTGAGCTGCAACCCGTCCCCGTACAAGAGTTTGACGCGCTGATGCACGTTCATCAGGCCTATGCTGCGGCTCTCCACCCGGCCGGCGGCCACCCCGTCGATCACCGCCTGGCTGATGCCATAACCGGTGTCACGCACCGCCACCCGGATGCCGCCCGCCAGTTGCCTCACCTCTATGGTGACCCGCCCCGGGGCGCTGCGGGGCTGGATGCCGTGCAGGATGGCGTTCTCCACCAGCGGTTGCAGCAGCAGGCAGGGCACCTGGATGTGTACATCGTCCACCTCGAACACCACCTCCAGCTTGTCGCCGAAGCGGGCCTGCTCGATGGCCACGTAGTCGCGCACCTGCTGCAGCTCCTCCTGGATGTCGATCAGCTCGTCCCCCTTGTTGAGGTTGTAGCGCAGGTAGTCCGCCAGGTTGGCGATGAGCTGGCGCGCCTGCTGGGGGCGGATGCGGATCAGCGACGAGATGGCATTGAGGGCGTTGAACAGGAAGTGGGGATTGATCTTGCTCTGCAGCGCGGTGAACTCCGCCTTGCGGGTCATCTCCTTGAGCTGCTCGATGCGCGACACCTCCATCTGGGTGGAGATGAGCTGGGAGAGACCCACCGCCATCTCCCGCAACGAGCTGGTGATGCGGTGGGTGCGGCGGTAATAGATCTTGAGGGTGCCGCTGACGGCGCCATTCTCCCGCAGCGGGATGATGATGACCGAGTGGAAGTCGGACAGGTGATACTGGCGCAGATCGTTGTTGATGATGATCTGATCCAGCAGCACGGCCCGCTGGGTCATGTCACTGATGGCGTGGTGCTCATCCAGCTCGTAGTAATCCTTGCCCACCCCCACATAGGCCAGCACGTCGCGGGTGTCGGTGATGGCCACCGCATCGGCATGGATCTCGTTGCAGATGACGCCACACACCTGACCGAGGGAGTGACGATCGACCTTCTGGAAAAACGGCAGCGTCTTGTTGGCGATGTCGAGGGCCAGCTTGGCCTGCTTGGCGGCGATCAACTCCTTCTCGTCATCCAGATCCTGCACCAGCTTGATGATGAGGCCGATGCAGAGCGCCCCGGCGATCATCGGGTAGGCGATGTGGCTGACGATCTCCACCCCCACCTCATGGGGTTCGGTCAGCAGCCAGATCAGCAGCATGGTCAGCCCCTCGCACAACATGCCCGCCAGTATGCCGTACAGCCAGAGCCGGGACTTGCGGCAGTTGAGGTGGATCCAGGTGGCCAGCAGGCCGGCGATGATGCTGGCGATGAGGCAAGGGATTGAGGTGTTGCCATCCATGTCGATGAGGTAACGATGCAGGCCGGAGATGACCCCGGCCGGGATACCGACCCAGGGGCCGAACAGGATGCCGCCCGAGATGATGGCGATGATCCGCACGTTGATCAGCGCCCCCTCCACCTGGATGCCGGTGTAGGTGCTGAACACCGCGAACAGACCGAAGATGGCCGCGACCAGCACCAGCTCGGCCGGGGTGTGATCCCGCTTCTGGAACAGGCGCTGGAACGGGCGGGTGCGGGTCAGGAAGAACAGGGTCATCAGCATCAGGGCCGCCCGTTCAAACACCGCCAACAACATCATCTGATTTTCGAGCATGGGCCCTCCGACCAATGGCCACGAGGGGCGCACTATAAATGTATCAGTCCCCGGGCGGCTGACGCCGATCGGGCCGGGGCATTATCAGGCTGGTGAGCGGCATCCCGCACCGGCCTCCCCTCTGGGGCGCGCTAGTTTACCTCAGGCGGGCGCCCAAGGGAGCATAGGGATGCAGAATGGCCGGCCGCGCTCATCTTGCAAGATGAGCGCGGCCGCAGGACGGGATCAGGAGGAGATGGTCGCCAGGCGCGCGGCGAAGCCCATGAAGAAGAGGCCGATCAGACCGTTGCCCAGCCTGGCGAGGCGTACCTTGCGTGCGAAGAAGCGCGCCATCAGGGTGCCGCCGAAGATCAACAGGGTCAGATAGACGAAGCTCATGGCCTCCAGCATGCCGGCCAGTACCAGGTAGGAGAGCCAGGTGTGGGCATAGTTGAAGTCGATGAACTGCACGAAGAAGGAGACGTAGAACAGGATCGCCTTGGGGTTGGTGAGGCTCAGGGTCAGCGCCTTGCCGAAGTAGTTTTCCCCCTGCACCGACTCGCCGTGTACCGCCCCCTGTTTGGCGACGAAGTTCGCATGGAGGATCCTGATCCCCAGATAGAGCAGGTAGATGGCGCCGAGATAGCGCACCAGGGTAAACAGCAGCGGGGTGGTGCGAATGAGGGAGGCCACCCCCAGATAGGCACAGAAGATGAGGATGGCGTCGCCGACGAAGACCCCGAGGGCCGCCCGATAACCTGGGCCTATGCCACGGGTGGCGCCGGTGCGCAGCACATAAATGGAGTTGGGGCCCGGCGCTATGATGATGAAGAACAGCCCGATCAGATAGGTCCAGACGTTGATAACCCCAAGACTTTCAAACATATACTCCCCCGATGCGCGAAGGGGCCCGGTCAACCGGGGTCCTTCCCAGATGATTAAAGTACGACCGTCCTATACTAAGCCTCCGCCAGCAAAGCACAAGTGCGCCACAACAGGGTGATGATCGGTCATAGGCCCGGCAGCCGCACCATGGGCGCGAGCCAGGCTGTCGCCCCCTCGCCGACAAAGTGGAGGTAGGCGTTCATTCCATTCATTTTTGCTATGTCCAGACGGGCCAGGATCGGGCATGTTAGAGCGATACCCAGGACAGCAGAAACACTACCTCATGGAAAAGACCCTCAGCACCGATGCCCCTCTCACCGCGCAGCCCTCGGCCGATGCCCTGAATACCACCACTTACCCGGTGATTGCCGCGATCAGCTTCTCGCACCTGTTGAACGACATGATGCAGTCGGTGCTGCTGGCCATCTACCCGCTGTTGAAGCTAGGGCTCAACCTGTCGTTCGCCCAGATAGGCCTCATCACCCTCACCTACCAGTTCACGGGCTCGCTGCTGCAACCGCTGATCGGCCTCTACACCGACCGCAGGCCCATGCCTTATTCGCTGCCGCTCGGCATGGGCTTCACGCTGCTCGGCCTGCTCTCGTTGTCCCAGGCGGACAGCTTTGGCGCCGTGCTGCTGTCGGCGATGCTGATCGGCATAGGCTCGTCTGTCTTCCACCCGGAATCTTCGCGGGTCGCCCGCATGGCGGCCGGTAGCCAGCCCGGGCTGGCCCAATCGCTGTTCCAGATCGGCGGCAACCTGGGGTCGGCCATAGGTCCGCTGCTCGCCGCGCTGATCATAGTGCCGCAAGGACAAGGCAGCGCGGCCTGGTTCTCGCTGTTCGCGCTGATCGGCGTGGTGGTACTCAGCTTCGTCGGCCGCTGGTCCAGCCATCACGCCGCCAACTTCCACAAGCGGATGAAGGCCCATGCCGGCAACGGCCTGAGCCGCCGCCAGATCGGCTGGTCCCTGGCCATCCTCGGCCTGCTGATGTTCTCCAAGTTCTTCTACATGACCAGCCTGAGCAGCTATTACACCTTCTACCTGATGGACAAGTTCAGCCTCTCCCTGGACAGCGCTCAGTTCCATCTGTTCGCCTTCCTCTTCGCCGTCGCGGCGGGCACTGTGCTCGGCGGGCCTGTCGGTGACCGCATCGGCCGCAAGCGGGTGATCTGGATCTCCATCCTCGGCGTCGCCCCCTTCACTCTGCTGCTGCCCCATGTCGACCTGTTCTGGACCTCGGTGCTTTCGGTGATCATCGGCCTGATCCTGGCCTCCGCCTTCTCCGCCATCCTGGTCTATGCCCAGGAGCTGGTCCCCGGCAAGGTCGGCACCATCTCAGGCCTGTTCTTCGGCTTCGCCTTCGGCATGGGGGGCATAGGCGCCGCCCTGCTGGGCCAGCTGGCCGACGCGACCAGCATCGAAACCGTGTACCAGGTGTGCGCCTACCTGCCGCTGATCGGGCTGCTGACGGTGTTGTTGCCGACGATCAGGAAGGGCTGATCGGCCCGCTGGCGTCCGCTCTGGCTAGCGCGAACGGAAAGATAGATGCGACCCATCATGGGTGCAGGAGAAGGAGTCTGCTGTGCGGGATGGCGCTCGAGGGCCAAATAGTGGAAGGGAGGGAGCAGGCCGCTCCGAAGATGATATCAGTGTGAAAACGGCCTGAGGCGTGCAGAGGCGACACCATCAGGCCGTTCGATGCGGCACTATGGTGCCGGAGCTTCGATCTGGCGTGCTCGTCAGCAGTACTGACCGGCCACCCAGCCGGAGGACCAGGCCCACTGGAAGTTGTAGCCACCGAGCCAGCCGGTCACGTCCACCACCTCGCCGACGAAGTAGAGACCGGGCACCTTGCGCGCCTCCATGGTCTTGGAGGAGAGCTCGTTGGTATCGACCCCGCCTAAGGTCACTTCGGCGGTACGATAGCCCTCGGTGCCGTTCGGCAGGATCTGCCAGTCCCCCAGCAGGGTGGCGATGGCTTCCAGCTCCCGTTCGTTGTACTGGCGCATCGGTTTGTTGCTGAGTTGCCCCAGCTCCACCAGCTTGTCGACGAAGCGTTTGGGCAGCTCGCGCCCGAGCACCGTCTTCAGCTCCTGGGCCGGGTGGGCCTGCGCCCAGGCCTTGAGGGCCGCCGGGATATCCAGCTCAGGCAGCAGGTTTATGTGGATCTTCTCCCCCGCCAGCCAGAAGGAGGAGATCTGCAGTATGGCCGGGCCGGAGAGACCGCGGTGGGTGAACAGCATGGCCTCCTTGAAGCAGGTACCATCCTCGGCGGTCACCGCCACCGGCAGGCTGACCCCGGCCAAGTCGGCAAACGCCTCCTTCTCTGCCTGATGCAGGGTGAAGGGCACCAGCCCGGCGCGGGTGGGCAGCACATTGAGGCCGAACTGCTCCGCCAGCTTGAAGCCGTAGGGGGTGGCGCCGAGTTTCGGCATGGAGAGGCCACCGGTCGCCACCACCAGAGACTGGCAACCGATCTCGCCCTTGCTGGTCTCGAGCAGGAAGCCGTCATCGGTCTTGCTGACGCTCAGGATCTCGGTCTGGCACTGCAGGGTCACCCCGGCCCAGTCGCACTCGGTGAGCAGCGCATCGACGATCTCTTTCGCGCTCTCGAGACAGAAGAGCTGCCCCAGGGTACGTTCGTGGTAATTCACCCCGTGCCTGTCCACCAGCTCGATGAAATCCTGCTGGGTGTAGCGCGCCAGCGCCGACTTGCAGAAGTGCGGGTTACCCGAGAGGAAGGCGTGGGGGCCAGCCTGATGGTTGGTGAAGTTGCAGCGGCCGCCGCCGCTGATCAGGATCTTGCGGCCCGGTTTCTTGGCGTTGTCGAGCAGCAGCACCGAGCGACCCCGATATCCCGCCTGGGCCGCACACATCAAACCGGCCGCACCGGCCCCGATCACCACCACATCCACTTGCATCATCACTGCCTTATTCGCTCGGCGGCCAAAAGGGCCCATAAACAGAAAGAACCGTCATGGTATCTGGCAGAAATCTCATGCCAGAACCAATAGAAAACGGCCCGTAAAAGGGCCGTTATTGTACTGGCTGAACACTAAGTGTCCACGACTATCAGGCGTTGCCGTCCATGACGCTGGCGGGTGCACCCTTGGCCAGCTCGGACAGCTCCTTGTCGATGAAGTAGAGGCCCTTGCCATCCTCGCCCACCAGTGACAGGCGGTCGACGATGCTCTTGAACAGCTTCTCTTCCTCGTGCTGCTCGGCCACATACCACTGCAGGAAGTTGAAGGTGGAGTAGTCCTGGGTGGTGAAGGCCACGTGGGCCAGGCCGTTGATGCACTTGGTGATGTGGTATTCGTGCTCCAGGGTGGTGCGGAAGATGTCGCCGAGCGAGTTGAACTCGTGGGGAGGTGCCTCGATCGCGCCCAGTATCGGCATGGCACCTGTCTCGCTCACGTAGGTGAACAGGCGCTCCATGTGCTGGCGCTCCTCAACGGCGTGCTGGCGCAGGAAGTTTGCCGCCCCTTCGAAGCCCTTGTCCTCACACCAGGCGCTCATCTGCAGGTAGAGATTGGAGGAATAGAATTCAAGATTTATCTGCTCGTTCAACTTCTCGATCATGGCTTGGGCCAACATGATGATTCTCCACGGTGATTTGGTCACAATTGTCGCCACTGTTGTACCACGAATCAACCATCCGCATGGGTCGGGTATCGCAGTTGTGACCATAGTCCCTCTCATCCTGACCCCCATACAGGCATGGATAAGCAAAGAAAGATGGTGTACCCGGACCCAGCCTCTATGATGGCGCCAACGGTCAGGAAGAAGATGCAATGAGATTGGTGATGGCACTGGCACTGCTCTGGATGACCCAGTTGCAGGCCGCTCCCCTGTTGGAAGAGGCTGAATTGCAGGCGGCGCGCGATCCCGCCGGCTATCTGCAGCGCCTCAATGCCAAGCCGCGGCCAGACATGGAGCTGTTTCACGCGAGATCCCTGGCCAAGGCGGCCCTCGGGTACTACCCCGAGGCCCTGCTCGACAACGCCCGCGCCCGCGGGCTGGCCACCGCCCGCCAGGAGACGCTGCGCCTGCTGGACTTCCGGTTGCAACAGGTGGCGCTCACCCTGGACACAGAGGCGCCGCAGCAGGCCCTCCGCCTGCTGAGCCAACTCCAATCCAGTGTCAGGGGTCATCCGGCCCAGGAGTCGGAGTGGCACGCCCTGAACGGACTCGCCCTCTATCGGACCCAGCGCCTGAAAGAGGCCATCGCCGAACTCAAGACCGCCTTCCGGCTCAAGCAGCAGATCCCCGCCAGTCCCCTTGCCGGGCTGCAATTCGCCCGGCTGATGATGACCCTTGGCAACCTCTATGCCGACCTCAGCCTTTATCAGGAGGCCGAAGGCTATTACCGGGACGCGCTGCAGCAGATGGTGCAACTGGACGAGCCCAACAGCCAGGCCATCATCAGGGCCAACATGGCGCGGCTCTATATCGACATGGATCGCCCCATCCAGGCGAGCCAATTGCTCGACGGCCTGCTGGCGACCCCGGATCTGGCGCCGGACTATCGCGCCATCGTACTCGGCTATCAGGCCATGGCCCTCAATGCGCAGGAAAAATGGCACGCCGCCTGGCGCAGCCTGGACGAGGCGCAGGCCATCTATCAGCGGCTCGGCTACCCGCAGGCGGGCTCCCGCCTGACCGAGACCCGGGCCAGGACGCTGCAGGGCCGTGGGGAGAAGCAGCTGGCATTGCAACTGCTGACGGCCCAGGCCAGCCCGATCACCATAGACGGCAAGGCGCTGCAGGCCAGGCTGCTGGCCGATCTGGGACGCTATCCCGAGGCCTATAGGGTGATGCGCGAATACATGCACGACTACAAACAGCACTTCAACCAGACCCTGAGCCAGCATGCCAGCGCGTTCCAGGCCGAGATGGAGCTGGCGCGCAGCGAGGCCAGCAACCGGGCGCTGCAACAGGAGAACGAACGCAGGCGCCAGCAACTGCTGTATCAACAGAGCGCCCGCAACTACCAGCTGCTGCTGGTCGCGCTGCTGCCCGGCGCCCTGATCCTGCTCGGGTTGACCACTCACCGGCTGCACCGCAACTCACGCCATCTCTACCGGCTCGCCACTTTCGATCAACTGACCGGGCTGCCGAACAGGCGCGCCCTGCTGGAGCGGTTGTCGCAGCAGTGGCAACTGAACGAGCCGCTGACCCTGCTCATCATCGACATAGATCACTTCAAGCAGATCAACGATCGCCACGGCCACCAGACCGGCGATCTGGCGATCCAGCGGCTGGCACAGGAGCTGAAACACTGGGCGCCCGATCTGCAACAGATCGGGCGCTGGGGAGGTGAGGAGTTTCTGGTGGCCATGTCGCAGGACGGCGCCACCTGCCGGCACCATGCCGAGCGGCTGCGGCACAGGATAGAGCAGCTCGATGCCCCGCGCATGACCATCAGCATAGGGGTGGCGGAGCGCTCCCCCGCCGATGACAGCCTGCATCAGCTGATCCACAGAGCCGACATGGCCATGTATCAGGCCAAACGCCAGGGGCGCAACCAGAGCATACTGGCCCCCTCCCCCGACCAGCCGTCCCCACTGACCAGCAGCGTCGCCTGACGCTGACGGCGCTCAGGGCGTCAGCTCGGTCAGCGCAGACTCGTTGACCGGCGCCCCGTAGTCGACTTCGGCCAGCTCGAAGCCATTGAGCTGCATGAAGTCTCGCCGCAGCCCGGCAAAGTCCCCGAGGGCGTGGAAGTTATCCGGCGTCACCTTGGACCAGAGCGCAGAGACCGCCGCCTGAATGGCCGGATCCAGCTCGTGGTCATCCATCCGGATCAGCCGGTTGCCATCGGCTACCACCCCGCGCGGCCCGTACATCTTGCTGGCGAACAGCCGCTGCATCTGTTCGATGCAACCCTCGTGCACCCCGCGCTCCTTCATCACCCCCATCAGCAGACCGAGGTAGACCGGCAGCACAGGAATATAGGCACTCGCCTTGGTCACCAGCGCCTTGCACACCGACACCCAGGCGTGGCCGCCGAGCGCCGCCAGCTGCAGGTTGATGGCCTCGGCGGTGGCGTGCAGGTGCTCCTTGGCGTAGCCGATGGTGCCATCCCGGTAGAGGGGATAGGTGGACTCCGGACCTATGTAGGAGTAGGCCACCGTCTGGACGCCGGGGGCGAGGCAATCGGCCTGCTGCAGCGCCTGCAGCCAGAGCTGCCAATCTTCGCCCCCCATCACTGTGACGGTATCGCGGATCTCCTCCGGGGTGGCGGGTGCCAGGGATTGCTGCACCAGACTGTCGTGCTCCAGATCCAGCCCCCAGCCACTGAATGGCTGGCCCGTGGTCTTGAGCACGGAGCGCACCTGGGTGCCATCGGCCAGCAGCCGGATGCCGCTCGCCAGGGAATAGACCACCAGATCCACCTGTCCCAGCTGCTGGCGGATGCTGGCGATGGCCTGCTGGCGCATGGCGTCCGAGAAGGCATCCCCGATCAGGTTGACGGCGATGTGCCCCTCCTGCTCCGCCGCCTGGCGAAACCAGATGTTGTTGTACCAGCCCGCGCTGCCGATCCCCTTGTCGGACGGCCCCCGCTCGAACGAGACGCCTATGGTGTCGGCGCCGGCACCGAAGGCCAGCGCGATGCGGGAGGCCAGCCCGAAACCGGACGAGGCCCCCAGCACCAGCACCCGCTTGGGCCCGTTGAAGGGGCCAGCCGCCTTGACGCTGGCGATCTGCTGCGCGACGGCGGCGCGACAACCGATGGGGTGGCAATTGCGGGCGACGCAGCCCTGGATCTGGGGTTGAATGATCATGAGTGGATCTCCGAGGGAACTGGCTACAGCATAGCCATGAGACGGCAGATTACCTTGATGTCAGGGGGGGATTGGGCACAGAAGGGCGCAGAAAAACAAGAGGGAGCACCAGGCTCCCCAAAGCGGTATTCAGATGCTTTTTATTGTTTTGTGTTCATTGCGAAGCACGGGCACATCCTATTCCCCTCCCTCTTCGCCGGCTGTGACCTGCTTCAAATTCCTGCTCAATATATGCGCGACTTTTCATAAAGGGCGGCAACATAGGCGTGCGACAAATCCATTCAAATCCCGAAACTGTGGCGACGCCGCCGTTTTAGTTTCATCAGACATTGGTATAGTTAACTCAGGATCAGTGAGGAGAACTCCCATGAGTGGAACCTATTACAAACACGTACTGGCCGCGATCGACCTGTCGGAAGATAACCGCAAGGTGATCGAGAAGGCGGTCGACCGGGCCCGCTCCAACGGCGCCAAGTTGTCGGTGATCCACGTCGACGTGGACCTCAAGGATCTCTACACCGAGATGATAGATATCGACATCGACAACGTGCAGGATCAGGTGATCGCCGAGGCGAAGGAGAAGCTGGAGGCCTTCCTCGCCTCGGTGGACTACCCCATCGAGAAGAAGCTGGTGATCTGCGGCGATCTGAGCGAACGGGTCAACCAGGCGGTCAAGGATTACCAGATAGACCTGCTGGTGTGCGGTCATCGCCAGAGCTTCTGGAGCCTGCTCACCTCCAGCGCCCGTCAGCTGATGAACACTGTGCCCTGCGATCTGCTGGTCGTGCCCTTGCAGAAGTGAGCAAACGAGCGTAGCTTGATTGGCCATGAATATGACCTCGTTCAATCACAACTACTGGTGGTGCTGCCCATAAACAGGCGGCACTGCTTTTCTATGTAAGATTTCCCAAAGAAAACACCGTGACCGCCGAGAGGCGGTCATTGTTTTTATCCCTTTGTCGCCTCCCGGCCCACCCCACTGGAGAGAGTGACATGCACAACCCCATCATACTGACCGGCGACCGTCCCACCGGCAGACTGCACATAGGCCACTACGTCGGCTCCCTGCGCCAGCGCGTGGAGGCCCAGCACCACTACCGCCAATTCGTGATGATCGCCGATCTGCAGGCGCTGACCGACAACGGCCACAACCCGACCAAGGTCACCGACAACGTGCTGGAGGTGATGGCCGACTACCTGGCCGCTGGCCTCGATCCCGCCAAGACCACCTTCTGCCTGCAGAGCGCCCTGCCCGCCCTCGCCGAACTCACCTGCTACTACCTCAACCTGGTCAGCGTCGCCCGGCTGGAGCGCAACCCCACCGTCAAGGCGGAGATCCAGCAAAAAGGGTTCGAACGTAGCCTGCCGGCGGGTTTTCTAACCTACCCGGTCAGCCAGGCCGCCGACATCACGGCGTTTCGCGCCACCCATGTGCCGGTGGGCGAGGATCAACTGCCCATGCTGGAGCAGACCAACGAGATAGTGCGCCGCTTCAACGGCCTGGTGGGCAAAGAGGTGCTGACCGAGTGCCAGCCCATCCTGAGCGACACCGGCCGCCTGCCCGGCATCGACGGCAAGGCCAAGATGTCCAAATCCCTCGGCAACACCATAGAGCTCGGCATGTCGGCGGACGAGATAAAACGGGCGGTTTATGCCATGTATACCGACCCCAACCATCTCAGGCTGAGTGATCCGGGTCAGGTGGAAGGCAATACGGTGTTCGCCTATCTGGACGCCTTCCACCCCGACAAGGCGCTGGTAGCCGAGATGAAGGCGCACTACCGGCGCGGCGGGCTGGGTGACATGCGCTGCAAGCAGGTGCTGGATGACTGCCTGCAGAGCCTGCTCGCCCCCATGCGGGCGCGGCGCCAGGCGGCCTGCGCCGACAAGGGCCAGCTGCTGGCGTTGCTGCATCGGGGGACGCTGCAGGCCCGCGTCCTCACCGACGAGGTGCTGGCGGAGGTGAAGGGAGCCATGGGGCTGGATTACTTCGCCGGGTTGCGCTGAGCCGGGGTGCCCAGCGCGGCCTCGCCATAGCGCTCGAAGGCGAGCCGATGCAGCAGGCCCTTGAACCAGCCGATCGCCTCGTCGTGGGCGCTGAGGGGGTGGCCCGCCATCAGATAGACGATGGGGATGGCGGGCTCCAGCTGGTGCAGCCGCAGCGGATAGTGGCGGCAGAAGTGGCGCCCTATCATCTCGGGCACCACCACCAGGTAACGGCCAGTCGCCATCAGCTGCGGCACCGCCATAAAGCTCGGCAGCCTCACCCCCAGTTCCCGCGCCACCCCGAACCTGGCCAGCCAGAGATCCACCATGGCCTGGCTGTGGCCCCAGCTGGAGGTGTGGATGTGGGGGCGGCTCACCAGCTCGGCGGGCCCCAGCGCATCCGGCAGCGCGCTGCCGAGCGGTGACAGGCAGACCAGGGGATTGTTGAACCAGGATTCGCGCCACAACCGGGGGGAGAGATGATTGGCGTCGGCAAAGCCGATCACCAGATCCAGCTCCCCCTTCTCCAGCTCCCGCTCATAGTCGCTGTCTGCCAGCTCGCACACCTCCAGCCGGCAGGAGGGCGCCTGCTGCACCATGCGTTCCACCAGCACCGGCACCAGGCCGTGCTCCACCGAGCCCGGGGTGGCGATGCGAAACACCCGCTGCGCCGTGGCGGGATCGAACCCCTTCGCCTGGCGCAGGCCCTGCTCCAGCATGGCCAACGCCTGACGCACCGGCCCGGCCAGTGCCTTGGCGCGCTCGGTCGGCATCATCTCCCGCCGGCTCATGACGAACAGCGGATCATCCAGCGCCTGGCGCAACCGCCCCAGCGCATGGCTGACGGTGGACTGGGAGAGGTGCAGCCGCTCGGCGGCACGGGTGACGTTGTGCTCCTGCATCAGCATGTCGAACACGGTGAGCAGATTGAGATCGAGGCGGGAGAGGGGGAGTTCCATCGATATTGGCCATAGTTGAATGACTACAATTCATTTTTGGCATAGTAGCAGATTGCATAGAATGCGCGGGCAAATTACATCGGAGATTAAAATGCGTAGCTATCTGTTGTTGCTGGCGATCGGCCTGTTGTGGGGCTCCCAGTTCATTTTCATGCATCAGGCCGTCGCCGAGCTGCCCCCCATCATGGTGGCCGCCGGACGTGCCGTGTGCGGCAGCCTGACCCTGGGTCTGCTCTGCCTGTTCATGCGCCTCAAGAGCGAGCACACGCCGTGGCGCACCTACATGATGATCGCCCTGCTCGACGCTACCATCCCCTTCATCATGGTGGCCTGGGGCCAGCAGTATGTGGATAGCGCCATCGCCGCCGTGGTCATGGGTTGTATCCCCTTTGTGACCATTCTGGCTGCGCCCCTGTTTATTTCTGGTGAAAAAATCACCAAGGGCGGCCTGATCTCCGTGGCCATCGGCTTCGTCGGCGTGCTGGTGCTGTTCTGGCCGAAACTAGCCAACGGCATGAATGCCGGCCTGCTCGGCTCCATCGGCATACTGTTCGGCGCCAGCTGCTTCGCCATCGGCCTGCTGATGATCAAGCGCTTCGCCAAGGACCACCCCGTGGTGGTGGCTCGCAACATCCTGATCTCCTCCGCCGTGCAGTTGCTGCTGGCCGCGCCCTTCGTGACCGATCTGAGCGCCCTCACCCTACCGAGCCAGCATGCCATCGGCGCCGTCGCCGTGCTGGGCGTGTTCTGTACCGGCCTGGTCTACTTCCTCTACATGGCGTTGATCCAGAAGGCGGGCCCGACCTTCGCCTCCTTCAGCAACTACCTGGTGCCGCTGTTCGGCGTCATGCTGGGTGCCCTGTTCCTCGGCGAGCAGATCCAGTCCACCACGGGTGTGGCACTGGCGCTGATCCTGGGTTCAGTGGCCCTCAACCAGTGGGCCCAACAGCGCCGCACCCAGCGGGAGGCGACCCCATGTCAGGCATCCTGACCACCCTGTGCGGCGGTCTGGTGCTGATTGCCGGCTGGCAGTATCGCCACCGGCTGGCCGGCGTGCTCGGCCTGCTGATGCTGACCCTGCCCTGGTTCTTCGACAGCAAGCTGCAGGCCATGCTGAGCTATGCCCTGAGTGCCTGAATACCCGTTTCTGAATGTGTGACGAGAGTGTATCTCTCCTGTTTTTTGGGACCGTTTTAAAAAACCTCCGATTCGTCCCCGCTACCGGCGCTCTGCGCCGGTTTTTTTATGTTCGAAATCAGCGGGGGCAGTTACCTTTTATCAACTGTTTTGATGGTGGTGGCTGAGCTAACAGTGGTTTCTCACCGACAGTGAATCCTTAAAGAACTGGGTATAGGTAAAAAACCGACTCATTAAGGTGATTCACATGCGTACTGCTCTAGTCCTATCCCACACCCTTTACACCCTGACGACCAACAGTCCGTTAGAAAACCTGTGCGTTGCCGTAGCGGCGCTTGCCATCACAATGCTGGTCAACACTATCGCAGGGCTACTGAAAACATAACATGCGAGGCAGTCTCCTATATGAGACTGATGATGGTAAATCAGACCTAGGCTGTGGGCACATGACATTCCAACTAGTCCAGTGTATTGGACTGGTTGGTTAAGAAAACTAACAACGCCACTTGGCACTCAAACCGAATAGCAATAGCTCAATCGCTCGTTCTTGCGTGGGCCCCTGATCTCCCAGCCCAGCAGAAAGCCGCTCGTGGTCTGCGTCAGCTCGGCGCTGTAGTGATCCTGGCCGCAGAGGTGCGGCTCGGCGGTGAGCCAGCGCCCGTCCGGCTGGGGTAACAGCTCGAACAGCAGGACGGGGGCCTCATGGCGCAGGTGGGAGAGAGAGATCCCCCGCTCGCCACGCTGCCACCAGAAGCTGTTGTGCATGGCGAGCACCCGGCCATGGGGCGTGGTGTAGCGCCCCTGCTCCGTAAACAGCCAACCTCCCTGATGATCGGTCACCCGCACCTCTCCCTCGCCACGACCGTTCCAGTCGGTCGCTGAACCGGCCCCGTTACTCGCCTCGAAGGCAAAAGCTCCGATCTGTGGCAACTGTTCCCATAAACGCTGGATCGCGGCTTCCAACTCGGCCATCATAGCGCCCTCCAAAATTGACAACTGACGACAATTCAATCACATGAACTACTTGATAGGGGTCACCCTGCTCTGGTCCTTCTCCTTCAGCCTGATCGGGGTCTACCTCGCCGGCCAGGTGGATGCCTACTTCTCCGTGCTGACCCGCATCGCCCTCGCCAGCCTGGTGTTCCTGCCCTTCCTGCGCCGGCGCTGGCTGCGTCCCGCGCTGGTCATCAAGCTGATGACGCTCGGCGCCATCCAGCTCGGCATCATGTACCTGTTCTATTACCACTCCTTCCTGCTGCTGACGGTGCCGGAAGTGCTGGTGTTCACCATCTTCACCCCCATCTACGTCACCCTGCTCCACGACATGCTGGAGTCCAGATTCAAGCCCACCTATCTGTGGGGGGCCCTGCTGGCCGTGCTGGGGGCGGCCGTCATCCGCTTCGATGGTCTGACCGAGAACTATGTACTGGGGTTCCTGGTGGTGCAGGGGGCCAACCTCTGCTTCGCCCTTGGGCAGGTGGGTTACAAGGTGCTGCTGGCACGGGAGGCACAGCAACCACCCCAGCTGGCGGTGTTCGGCTGCTTCTACCTCGGCGCCCTGGCCGTCGCCCTGCCCGCCTGGCTGATGCTGGGTCAGCCCCAATACCCGAGCACCAACCTGCAATGGGGCATACTGCTCTGGCTAGGGGTGGGGGCATCCGGGCTGGGTTACTTCCTGTGGAACAAGGGCGCCACCCTGGTCAGCAGCGGCGTGCTGGCCATCATGAACAACGCCCTGATCCCGGCCGGCTTGCTGGTCAATCTGGTGCTCTGGGGCAAGGATACCGACCTGATCAGGCTCAGCCTGGGTGGCCTGCTGATGCTGGCCTCCCTCTGGATCTGCCAGCGTCAGCCAGCGCGTAGCGCGAACCGACGATCAGCCGACCGCCAGGCCCGCTGATGCAGGTCCTCTTTGGACCCATCGGTGTCAGCGGGTGAGTGAGCGCTGACTAAAAATCAACCTATAACTGTGTTGTGCTCCCGTCTGGCCTGGCCGTGGCAGGAGGCCAGCCGGGCCAGCAGGTGATCGATCTGCTCGGCGGGCTGGCTCTGCACCAGCCCGATGCTGACGGTCACCGGCCGCTCCGGCAGCAGGCTGGCGTCGGCAATCTCCATCCGCAGCCGCTCGGCGATCTCCAGGCCGCTCAGGCGATCGGTCTGTGACAGCATCAGGATGAAGCCATCCTCGTCCCAGCGGGCGAAGGGATCTTCCCGTCGCAGCTCGTGACGCACTATGCGGGCCAGTTTCGCCAGCATGGCATCGCAGGCCGCCTCGCCAAACAGCTGCAATATCTTGCTGCGGTGATCCACGGTGAACTGCAGCAGGCAGAAGTTGCCACTCTCGCCGGCCAGCCGCTCATCCAGCAGCAGCTCGAAGTGACCGCGGCTCTCCAGGCCGGTGAGCGGATCCGTATCGTGGCGATCGCCCAGCGGGGGTGCCGCCGGATCGAGGTGACGCACCACCCCCAGCAGATGACCCTGCTCGTCGCGGCGCACCCGCTCCTCCAGCCGGACATAATGGCCCTGATGGTGCAGGATGCGGTACTCGAGCCGCAGCCCGTTGCTGTGGCCCGCCTGACAGGCGCGGATGGCCTCCTCCAGCCGGGCGGCATCGTCCGGGTGTACCCGTGCCAGCCAGCCGAGATCGTCCAGCCCGTACTCACCCAGCCCCAACAGTTGCAGGCAGGAGGGATCGCGCCTCAACCCCTGCTCGACCGACCAGGTCCAGATCCCGGCCTCCAGCAGTGCCATGGCCTCCGTCACCAGGGCCACCTCAAGCCGGGCCACGGCCTCTACCCAGGGAGTCTCATACCTTTCCATCACACGCCTCGACACCGGATTTGAATCGCAGCTCAATAAGTAGCATTGGCGCCAGTGCCGAGCAACAGGCTGGGCCCGCTTTTCCCTGATGGCCCGCCACCAACGTCTACACCGAGTGAAAGCCTGTATGCAATTGAGGCTTAACCAGCGTGCCCCTGATAACCTGCCATCAGCGCCTGCCAGTTCTCCGGCACGAAGTGGAAGCTGGTGTGCAGCTGGGACTCTTTGTTGAAGGAGCGCAGCAGCCGCTCCAGGTTCGCCTGCTGCCAGCTGCCGGGGGAGCGGATGGCGCCCTTGTCGAAATCGATCACCCACACCTTGCCATCCTTATCGAGCAGCAGGTTGTGGCTGTTGAGATCGGCGTGATAGACGCCGGCATCGTGCAGCTGGCGTACCGTCTGGCCCACCCGGTGCCACACCTCGCCGGCGATGGCGCCCTGCTTGAGCAGCGCCACCAGATCCTTGGCACCACGGATGCGCTCGATCAGGATATCGGCCCGATAGAAGGGACCCTGCTTGGCCATGCGGGCCGCAAACGGACGCGGCACCGGCAGACCCCGCTCGCTCAGCTGGGCCAGCAGGCGATATTCGGCCATGGCGCGGCTCGTCTCCACCCCTTCGAACCAGAAGCGATCCCGCACCACCTTGCCCACCAGGCCTCCGCGGTAGTAGTGGCGCAGCACCAGATGACGGGACTCATCCTTCACAAACCAGGTCACCCCGCGACCGATGGAGGAGCCCACCACCTGGCGGTGCGTCTGCCACCAGGCCGGGTCGAACAACGCAGGGGAAGGGTCACGAAAGGCCCCTTCGGCATACCAGCAGATCTGGTTATGGGCGGTCTGTGTCAACATCATGAGAATTCCGATCGGTAGATGGGCGCAATTTTACAATCCACAAGGGAGTTTGCATAATGCCATCCATCCATTTTGCCACCATTGCGCCACATCATGCCGTTGTTCCAAACGCCGCCCTCTTCCATCTGCATCCTGCGGCTCTCCGCCATCGGGGATTGCTGCCACGCACTGGCGCTGGTGCGCGTCATTCAGCGGGCATGGCCCGAGACCCGCATCACCTGGATCACCGGGAAAATCGAGGCGACGCTCTTCTCCGATCTGCCCGGGGTGGAGGTCATCGCCTTCGACAAGAGCCAGGGTTGGCGCGGTTATCGCGCGCTGTGGCAGACCCTCAAGGGACGCGAGTTCGATGCCCTGCTCCACCTGCAGGCCGCCCTGCGGGCCAGCATCGCCACCCTCGGCATCAAGGCCAAAGTAAAACTCGGCTTCGATAAGGAACGCGCCAACGACGGTCAGTGGCTGTTCACCAACCACAGGGTGCATTCCCCCGCCTCCCCCCATGTGCTCGACGGCTTCCTCGCCTTCGCCGCAGAGCTGGGCATCCGGGATCTGACCCCGGACTGGCAACTGCCCATCAGCGCCGAGCATCAAGCCTGGGCCCGGGAGAAGATTGGCGGCAAGCCGACCCTGCTGATCTGCGCCGCCGCCAGCAAGGCGTTCAAGAACTGGACCGCCGAAGGCTATGCCGCCCTCGCGGATCACGCCGCCAGCAAGGGCTTTCAGGTCTATCTCTGCGGCGGCCCCGCCAAACTGGAGCGGGATCTGGCCGCCGACATCCAGCGCCTGAGCCAGAGCCAGCCGGTCGATCTGGTGGGGCAGACCAACCTCAAGCAACTGCTGGCGCTGATCGCCGAAGCCAGTCTGGTGCTGGCGCCGGACACAGGCCCCACCCACATGGCCACCCTGGTCGGCACCCCGGTCATCGGCCTCTATGCCCATCACAATCCGGCGCGCACCGGCCCCTATCTATGCCGCGACTATGCGGTCAGCGTCTATCAGGAGCTGATCGAGCAGGAGACCGGCAAGCCCCTGGCCGAGCTGAGCTGGCGTACCCGTCTCAAGGATCCGGACGCCATGAGCAAGATAACGAGCAAGCGGGTCATCGCCACCTTCGATCGGCTCTGCACGGATCGCCAGCTGCCCAACTGAGGGGGAACTCGGAAATTCCGAGCCATGAGGCTGGGATAATCTGATGGCCCTCCCCTCCCGGGCGAGGCAGAATGCGGGCTGTGGGTAACGCTCCCGCAGCAAGCTACGAATACTTTGATCGGCTGGAATATGATTCCGGCCGTTTTTTTATCCGCCGCCATCTGCTAACATTTGCCGCCTTTACATCCCCCTGATTCTGATTTTTCCGTGTTTTGCGAGCGACTGTCTCCCTTCTGGGCACAAGACGGCGGTCTCTGCTACAACCAAAACACTGTCATCGCTTAAAGGTACAGACATGGCGCAACAAGGCACTCTCTACATCATCTCGTCTCCGAGCGGGGCCGGTAAATCCAGCCTGATCAATGCCTTGCTGACCAAACATAACGATGCTGGCAAGATGCAGCTGTCGGTCTCCCACACCACCCGCGCCATGCGTCCCGGTGAAGAGAACGGGGTGCACTACCACTTCGTGCAGGTGGAAACCTTCAAGGAGCTGATCGCCCGCGGTGACTTTCTGGAGTGGGCCGAGGTGTTCGGCAACTACTACGGCACCTCCCGCGCCGCCATCGAAGCCTGTCTGGCCCAGGGCATAGACGTCTTCCTCGACATCGACTGGCAGGGTGCCCGCCAGATCCGCGAGCTGATGCCGACCAAATCCATCTTCATCCTGCCCCCCAGCCGTCAGGAGCTGGAGCAGCGTCTGATCGGGCGCGGCCAGGACAGCGCCGAGGTGATTGCCGGCCGGATGGCGAAAGCCATTGCCGAAATGGTGCACTATGACGAATATGACTATGTCATTATCAACGACGACTTTGAGCAGGCACTGTTCCAGCTCAGGGCCATCATCGAGTGCCAGCGGCTGGAAATGCACCAGCAACAGCGGGCCCAACAAAACTTGCTGCAACAGTTACTGGCAGAATAGGCCGAAAACAAGTAAACTTTTGCGTCATTTTTAAACACCGCTTTTCTAACCATAGAAAGCCTAAACACTGGAGTCCTGCATGGCACGCGTTACTGTAGAAGATGCTGTAAAACAGGTAGGTAACCGTTTTGACCTGGTGCTGGTCGCCGCGCGCCGCGCCCGTCAAATCGCGGTACAAGGTAAAGATCCCCTGGTCGACGAAGAGAACGACAAGCCGACCGTGATCGCCCTGCGCGAGATCGAGCTGGGTCTGGTGAACAATCAAGTGATGGACACCCAGGACCGCTACGAGCAGCAAGAGCAGGAAGCCGCCGAGCTGGCTGCCGTTGCTGCCATCGCCGAAGGCCGCGGTTAAGTAATTCTTCCGGTTGGCACCCGCCCGGGTGCCGACTTCTTCCCATTTACAACCGCTCGAAAACCTCGCAAACTCAGAGGCATACCCTCAATTCCACGGATTGCCGTTTCACCGCTGCGGGGACTGTCTTGTATTTATTTGAAAACCTTAAAGAAATAGCCAGTTCCTACCTGCCATCCGAGCAGGTTGAGAAGCTCAGGCAAGCCTATGTGGTGGCCCGTGATGCCCACCAGGGACAGATGCGTTCCAGCGGCGAGCCCTACATCACCCACCCGGTTGCCGTGGCCCGAATCCTGGGCGACATGCGTCTCGATCATGAAACCCTGATGGCGGCCGTGCTGCACGACGTCATCGAAGATACCCCGGTCACCAAGGACGACCTGGCCGAGCTGTTCGGCAAGGCCGTCGCCGAGCTGGTCTCGGGCGTCTCCAAGCTCGACAAGCTGAAGTTCCGCGATCGCAAGGAAGCCCAGGCCGAGAACTTCCGCAAGATGATGATGGCCATGACCCAGGACATCCGGGTCATCCTGATCAAGCTGGCCGACCGCACCCACAACATGCGCACGCTGGGTTCACTGCGCCCTGACAAGCGCCGCCGCATCGCCCGCGAGACGCTGGAGATCTTCGCCCCCATCGCCAACCGGCTCGGCATCCACACCATGAAGAACGAGCTGGAAGAGCTCGGCTTCGAGGCGCTCTACCCCATGCGCTCCCGGGTGCTGCGGGAATCGGTGCGCCGCGCCCGTGGCAATCGTCGCGAGATCATCGACTCCATCCAGAGCGAGATAGAAGGCCGCCTGCGCGAGGCCGGCATCGACGCCCAGGTCAGCGGCCGCGAGAAGAACCTGTTCTCCATTTACAACAAGATGGAGAAAAAAGAGCTGCAATTTCATGAGGTAATGGATATCTACGCCTTTCGCGTCAGGGTGAAGGACATAGATACCTGTTACCGGGTGCTGGGGCAGATGCACAGCCTCTACAAGCCGCGCCCCGGCCGCTTCAAGGATTACATCTCCATCCCCAAGACCAACGGCTACCAGTCGCTGCACACCTCCCTGGTGGGGCCGCACGGGGTGCCGGTCGAGGTGCAGATCCGCACCGAGTTCATGGATCAGATGGCCGACAAGGGCGTCGCCGCCCACTGGGCCTACAAGCAGGATGGCGACAGCTCGGGCACCACGGCCCAGATCCGCGCCCAGCGCTGGATGCAGAGCCTGCTGGAGTTGCAGCAGAGCGCCGGCAGCTCGTTCGAGTTCATCGAAGGGGTCAAGACCGACCTGTTCCCGGACGAGATCTATGTCTTCACCCCGGAGGGCCGCATCATGGAGCTGCCCGCCGGCGCCACCCCGGTGGACTTCGCCTACACGGTGCACACCGACATCGGCCATGCCTGCGTCGGCGCCCGGGTCGACAGACACCCCTATCCGCTCAGCAGCCCGCTGCACTCGGGTCAGACGGTGGAGATCATCACGGCGCCGGGCGCTCGTCCCAATGCGGCCTGGCTCAACTTCGTGGTGACCACCAAGGCGCGCTCCAAGATCCGCCAGTTCCTCAAGAACCTGCGCACCGAAGAGTCGGTGGTGCTGGGTCGCCGCCTGCTCAACCATGCGCTCGGCGTCAAGAACATCGAAGACATCCCGGAGCCGCGCATCAAGCAGGTGCTGGCCGACACCAAGCACGAGAACCTGCAGGGCCTGCTGGCCGACGTCGGTCTCGGCAACGCCATGAGCGTCATGGTGGCGCGCCGCATGCTGGGGGATGAGCTGCCGCCGGAAGAACAGCCGAAGTCCAGCAGCAAGAAGATGCCGATCAAGGGGGCCGACGGCATGCTGGTCACCTTCGCCAACTGCTGCCGCCCGATCCCGGGGGATGCCATCATCGCTCACCTCAGTCCGGGCAAGGGGCTGGTGATCCACCAGGAGTCCTGCCGCAACATCAAGGGCTACAGCCGCGAACCGGACAAGTACCTGCCGGTACAGTGGGAGGTGGACCAGGAGCAGGAGCAGGAATTCCGCACCGGTATCAGCATCGAGATCATCAACCATCAGGGTGCGCTGGCGGAGCTGGCCAACGTGATTGCCGCCACCGGTGCCAACATCCACGCCATCAGCACCGAAGAGAAGGATGGCCGGGTCTATCTGGTCACCCTGCTCATCACCACCAAGAGCCGCATTCATCTGGCCAACATCATGCGCAAGATCCGCGTGATGCCCAACGTGCTCAGGGTGAGCCGACAGAAGAACTGAACACAGGCGGCGCAAGCCGCCTGCTGCTTTTATAGAGACAACCCATGACTCCCGAACGCTTTAAACGGATCTCCGACATGTTGGCCATGCGCCAGCTCGACCTGACCGTCTGCATGTACGGGAAGAGTGCACAAGCCTCACTGCATAGAAACTGATATGACACCTGAACGCTTCAAACGCATCTCCGACATGCTGGCCATGCGCCAGCTCGACCTGACCGTCTGTATGGAAGAGGTCCACAAGCCTCACAACCTGGCCGCCATAGTGCGCACCGCCGATGCCATCGGCATCCACAGGGTGCATGCGGTCTGGCCCAAGACCTCCATTCATCCCCGCAAGGGCACCGCCCGTGGCAGCCAGAACTGGGTGGATGTGCAGTTGCACCCGGACATAGGCACCGCCGTCGGCGAGCTGAAGGCCGCCGGCATGCAGATCCTGGCGACCCACCTCTCGGACAGCTCGGTGGACTTTCGTGCCATCGACTACACCAGACCCACCGCCATCCTGGTCGGCCAGGAGAAGCACGGCATAGGGGAGGAGGCGCTGGCGCTGGCCGATCACCATATCGTCATCCCCATGGTGGGCATGGTGCAGTCCCTCAACGTCTCGGTGGCCGCCGCCGCCATCCTGTACGAGGCTCAGCGCCAGCGCGAGCTGGCCGGCTGCTACCAGCGCGGTTGCCCGCTCAGCCTGGAGGAGCAGAACAGCATCTTGTTCGAGGGGGGCTATCCCATCTATGCCCAGCTCTGCAAAGAAAAAGAGATGCCCTACCCCCAGCTCGGCCCGGCGGGCGAGATCCTGGCGGACGAGGCCTGGTGGCAACGGATGCAGCTGACCCGCAAGGGCTGGGCCGCACACCAGGAAGACCCTATGGACATGGAGTATCCATCCGATGAAAGTTAACTGCCTGCCGCTGCTGGCCCTGACCCTGTTTTCTGCCGGAGCCCTCGCCGTGAACAACCCCTATCACCTCACCACGGAAGCCGAGGTCCCGGCCCTGTATCAGCAGACCCTGCCCGACTTCTGGCGCGACCATGCGGTCGAAGGGGAGTTCAAGGGCAAGGACGGGATCCCCATCCGCTACGCAGCCCTGCGCCAGGCCAAGGTGGACAGAGCCATCCTCATCGTCAACGGCCGGGTCGAGAGCTACCTCAAGTATCAGGAGCTGGCCTGGGATCTGTGGCGCCAGGGCTACAGCCTCTATCTCATCGATCACCGCGGCCAGGGGCTGTCCGGCCGCATGCTGGCCGACCCGGAGAAGGGCTATGTCGCCGACTTCGACGACTATGTGCTGGATCTGAAGCAGTTCCACGACGAGGTCATAGTCGCGGACCAACCCGCCAAGCTGTTCCTGCTGGCCCACTCCATGGGGGGCGCCATCTCGGCGCGCTATCTGGAACGCTGGCCGGATGACATCAAGGCGGCCGTGCTCTCCTCCCCCATGCTGGGCATCAACCTCGGCGGCCTGCCCAAGTGGCTGGCCCAGGGGCTGGCGGCCACCATGGATACCGTCGGCAGCTGGTGGGGCGAGCCCCCCTATGGCCCGGGCCAGGCCGGCTATGTCTCTCATGAATTTACCGACAATGGCCTGAGCCACAGCGAGCCCCGCTATCAGGCGTTCCGCCAGCTCTATGAGCAGCGTCCGCAGATCAAGTTGGGCGGGGTGACGGCGCACTGGATCCGCGAGGGCATCAAGGCCGGGGATGCCGCCATCGCGGAGGCAGACAGGATCAAGACGCCGCTGCTGCTGATCCAGGCGGGGGAAGACGGCATAGTCGACAACCTGGCCCAGGACAGCTTCTGTGCCCGACTCCAGTGTGAAGGGGGCAAGCCGTTGCGCATCGAAGGGGGCTGGCACGAGCTGTTTATCGAGGCCGATGCCCAGCGCCTGCCCGCACTGACCGCGACCCTGGACTTCTTCGCCCGCTTCTAGGGTCTATTGACATTTCGTCACGACCGCGACGGCGTCAGTTTTTGCGCGTAGCTAGGCGCGAGATGTGAAGTTTGGTCGCCCAAATGAGTCGTCGAGTATCGACGTTACGCACAAAAAATTGACCCGTCCCTGCGGGTTGCACGGCAAATGACGCCATGCGTTGTTGCAGGACTTGCCAAGGGAATGGCCATTGCCAGCGTCCCGCGCCTAGCCTGGTGTCATTTGTCACAGCAACGCGGTTTGTGCCGAAACGCCAACAGACCCTAAGTCTGGTTATTTTTTGGATCCCTAAATAAATGGGGCGACGCAAAACGCTGGGGTACACTGCCCCGGCGTTCAATTGATGCCGAGGTAATGATGTTCAAGGTAGTTGTATCCGATCTCGATGGCACCCTGCTCAACAAGCAGCACCAGATCTCCCCCCGCACCCGTGACACCCTGCACCGTCTGGTCGATCAGGGGATCAAGTTCGTGGTGGCCACCGGCCGTCACCATGTGGATGTGCGCAGCATCCGCGACGCGCTGGGGCTGGACATCTACCTCATCACCTCCAACGGCGCCGTGGTCCATGACAAGCAGGATCGGCTCATCTTCAACCAGACGCTGCCGAGCACAGTCGCGGCCGAGTTGATCGCGCTGGAGCTGGACCCCGACATCCACCTCAACGTCTACTACGGCGACGAGTGGCTGGTGGAAGAAGAGATGCCCAAGATGCTGCAGTTCCATGAAGAGTCCGGCTTCGCCTACCGCCTGGTCGACTTCAGCACTCACCCGACGGACAAGATCAACAAGGTGTTCTACATCGGCGAGCACGAGCAGCTGCTGCAGATCGAGGCCAAGCTCAACCAGCATTATGGTGATCGACTCAACGTCACCTTCTCCCTGCCGGATTGCCTGGAAGTGATGCACGCCGGGGTGCACAAGGGCAACGCCGTGCGTGCCGTGCTGGAGCAGAACGGGCTGGAGATGTCCCAGGCGATCGCCTTCGGGGATGGCATGAATGACTTCGAGATGCTGAGCATGGTGGGACGCGGTGTGGTGATGGGCAACGCCCACGATCGCCTCAAGCTGGCCCTGCCGGACCACGAGCAGACCCTGACTGCCGATGAAGATGGCGTTGCCGTCTACCTGGAGCAGCTGTTCGCCCTCAGTACCGTCGGCACCGCCTGATAGCCCCTCTCCTGGCGATCCCTCAGGTCGCCATGACCATAAGGCCATCGTTTTAACGGCAGGCACTCATCGCCTGAAACGGTGGTCGCACTCCTTTGATCTAAACACTGCGCCGGGCGGATCAACTGCAAGGCATCCAGGCCCTGCTGATAAGCCGGCTGGACGCGCTGGAGGGTGGGCCATGAGGATATCTGCCGTCTGGTGCCCCTGTCCGGCATTCAGAGTCAGCCCCAAGCCGTCGCCGCCACACTGAGCGGCGCCTTCACAAACCGGTGACCGATCTTACCAGGCGAGATTTTCCAGGCTCAGAAGATCCAGCATGCTGCCGGTACGCTTCCACTCGAAGCTCTGATTGGCACCGCCAAAACACTCGGCCAGCCGCAGCGGCACCGCGGGCTTGTGGCGGCTGCCGGCCACATCCAGACACAGGGAGGCCTGCCGATTGAACAGCCGATCGTCCTGCCACTGCCATTGACGGCTGCCATCCTGGCAGTCCCCCATGGCGAGCTCATCAGCGCCGTTGGCGATCAGGCAACGCTGGGCCAGCTGCAGGGCCCCCACATCCCAGCTGAACTGCTGGCTTGGGCTCTGATCGCAGGGCTGGGTCAGCAGCGTCCCCTGCTCGCTCAGGGTCACGCAGAATCCGCCGCTGGTCACGATCGTGGTCGGCGCTGCCGCCATGGACGACTTGGGCGCGGCGGCCATCAGGAGATCCTTCGGCTTGGGTTGCAACGCACAACCGCCGAGCAGCAGAGCCGCCAGGGCGAGCACGCAGGTGTGAAGGGTAAAGGTATGGTGATGCATATCGCCTGTGCCTGGATGTGTTCGAGAATGTCCACTGTCTCGTGGCTCTGGCGCCCAGCATAACGGACTCGAGACGAGCAGGCGCCAACAGAAATGTAATAAGACGTGACAGGACGCTGGCAGGCAAGGCTGAAAAGCAAAAACCCCGCCGAAGCGGGGTTTTCATAATGTGGTCGGTGATAAAGGATTCGAACCTTTGACCCTCTGGTCCCAAACCAGATGCGCTACCGGGCTGCGCTAATCACCGATGGGGTACTTCTTAAAACACAAAGACGACCAGACGGTCATCCTCGTCATACAGCAAGTATGGTGCGAAGAGAGGGACTCGAACCCTCACACCCGGGGGGCACTAACACCTGAAGCTAGCGCGTCTACCAATTCCGCCACCTTCGCATACCTAACAAGCTGTAAAATGGGGTGGCTGATGGGGCTCGAACCCACGACAACCGGAATCACAATCCGGGACTCTACCAACTGAGCTACAGCCACCACAGCTGTTTTCGTTCCACAATAACGCCCGTTTAACCGGCACACTTATGATGGTGCGCCCGACAGGATTCGAACCTGTGACCTCTGCCTCCGGAGGGCAGCGCTCTATCCAGCTGAGCTACGGGCGCTACGCTGTCGAACGGGGCGGATTATTAATGATGGCGCCCACCTTGTCTACTCTTTTTTTATTGCGATGAATCAAGCGCTTGTTTTTCAATCACTTCGTACAGTTTTATGCCACTTCTCGCCGTCTGGGACCGAAATGGCATCCCTCTGTTACGGTTCTGTACCCTTTGTGGGGGGGAAACGGGTTCAGTCACTTGACTTGCCTTCTTCCCTACCTAGAATGAATGAACGTTCATTCAGCCGATATAGCCACAGGGTCATGAATAAGAAAGAGCGCATCTTCGATGCGGCCTACGAGGTGCTCGGCGAGCAGGGCTTCTATGGCCTGTCCATCGCCGTGGTCGCCAAGAAAGCCAGGGTGGCAGCAGGCACTATCTACCGTTACTTCAGTGACAAGGATGACCTGATCCGCCAGCTATATCAGCACACCATCCTCAAGTGTCATCCCCGGATCATGGAGGGGGTGCAGATTGAGGAAGTGTCATATCGGCAGTATCGGCGCCTGTGGCTCAACATCAATGCCATTTTTGCCAATGAACCCAATGCACTCAAATGCAAATTACAGTACGAAAGTTCTCCATTGGGGGCTGAACTGGAACGGAATCCGGTCATAATGGCGACGTGGGCGCCACTTGAGCGCTTCTTCGAACAGGGACGCCAACAAGGATTGTTTATCGATTTACCCGTCCGGGCGCTGCAGGTGCTGAGCCTGGACTGTGTGGCAAACATGGCTCTACAACGCCAGTTCCATCCCTTTGTATTGACGCAGGAACAGCTGGAGACAGTGGTCAAGGCCAGCTGGAATGCCATTTTAAACCCTAATTTTTCCATCACAGGAGCCTGTTCATGAAAAAGTGGATGGCCATCATGTTGCTGATAGCACTCGCCCTGTTTGGCAGTGTCATCGGTTTCAATATGTTCAAGCAGAAGAAGATTGCCGAGTTCATGGCCAACCGACCCGAGCCCGAATTCCCGGTGACCGCCATGGTGACCAAGGCGCAGGATTGGATACCCACCATAGAAGCGATCGGTTTCATCGAGCCTTATCAAGGGGTCACCCTCTCCAGCGAGCTGGCGGGCACCATCGACAAGATCAGCTTCGAATCCGGCGCCCAGGTCAAGGCGGATCAGCTGCTGCTGAGCCTGGACTCCGGCGTGGAGAAAGCCAATCTGCAATCTTCACAAGCCAAGTTGCCGGCAGCCCGGGCCAAGTTCGAGCGCTACCAGAACCTGTACCAGAAGAACTCCATCTCCCGGGATCAACTGGACGATGCCGAGGCCAGCTACCGCTCGCTGGAAGCCGACATCGAGAGCCTGAAGGCCACCATCACCCGTCGTGAGCTCCGTGCCCCCTTCGGTGGTGTCGTGGGCCTGCGCAACGTCTTCCTCGGTCAGTATCTGGAGCCAGGTTCCGAGATAGTGCGACTGGAAGACACCAGCGTGATGCGTCTGCGCTTCACCGTGCCCCAGACCGACATCTCCAAGATTTCCCTCGGCCAGGTCATCAAGATCAACGTGGATGCCTATCCCCAGGCCCAGTTTGACGGTCAGATCACCGCCATCGAGCCGGCGGTCAACTACCAGAGCGGCCTGATCCAGGTGCAGGCAGACATCCCGAACAACGAGGGTCAGCTTCGCTCCGGCATGTTCGCCCGTGCCAGCATCATCCTGCCCACGGTGAAAGATCAGATAGTGATCCCGCAATCCGCCATCTCCTTCACCCTGTATGGCGAGAACGTCTATGTCATTCACGCAGCAGACGGTGCGAAACGCGCCAAGCAGGTGGTGATCAAGGCGGGTGAGCGTCGCGGCAATGACGTCCATGTGTTGTCAGGCATCAAGGCTGGCGACGAAATCGTGCTGTCGGGTCAGGTTCGCCTGAGCAACGATACCAAGGTGCGCGTGGTCGACAACGATGCCCTTGCCGTTCCGGCACAAACCCCGATGCTGTAAGCGCGGAGATCTGCGATGCGATTTACTGACACATTTATAAAAAGGCCCGTGCTGGCGATCTCGCTCAGCTTCCTGATTGCCCTGCTGGGCTTCCAGGCCATCTTCAAGATGCAGGTGCGGGAATATCCTGAGGTGATCAACACCGTGATCACGGTCAGCACCAGCTACTACGGTGCCAGTGCCGATCTGATCCAGGGCTTCATCACCCAGCCGCTGGAGCAGGCGGTCGCGCAAGCCGACAACATCGACTTCATGACCTCCTCCAGCCAGCTGGGCAGCTCCACCGTGACGGCTTACATGAAGCTGAACACCGACCCCAACGCCGCCTTGTCCGACATCCTGGCCAAGGTCAACTCGGTGCGCTCCCAGCTGCCGAAAGAGGCGGAAGACCCCTCGGTCACCTCCTCCACCGGCTCCACCACGGCGGTGCTCTACATGGGCTTCACCAGCCCTGAGCTGAACTCCAGCCAGATCACCGACTACCTGGAGCGGGTCATCAAGCCCCAGCTGTTCACCGTCGGCGGTGTCTCCAAGATCGATCTCTACGGCGGGGTCGAGTTTGCCCTGCGGGTATGGCTGGATCCGGCCAAGATGGCGGCCTTCGACCTGACCTCCAGCGACGTGATGACGGTGCTCAACAGCAACAACTATCAGTCGGCCACCGGTCAGGCGACCGGTTATTTCACCCTGTTCAACGGCAACGCCGAGACTCAGGTCAGCGGCACCGACGAGCTCAAGCGTCTGGTGGTGGCGACCCGCGACAGCAAGGTGATCCGTCTCTCCGACATCGCCAAGGTGTCGCTGGAGAAGAGTCACGACATCTATCGCGCCAGCGCCAACGGCCGCGAGGCCGTGGTACTTGCCATCAACGCGGCGCCGACCGCCAACCCCATCAACATCGCCCACGATGTGCTGGAGCTGCTGCCGAGCCTGAAGAGCAACATGCCGAGCACCATGCAGGTCAACATCCTGTATGACTCCACCATCGCCATCAACGAGTCCATCCACGAGGTAATCAAGACCATACTGGAGGCAGCCGCCATCGTACTGGTGGTGATCACCCTGTTCCTCGGCTCGTTCCGGGCCGTCATCATCCCCATCATCACCATCCCGCTGAGCCTGATCGGCGTGGTGATGATGATGGATCTGTTCGGCTTCTCGATAAACCTGATGACCTTGCTGGCCATGGTGCTGGCGATCGGTCTGGTGGTGGATGACGCCATAGTGGTGCTGGAGAACGTCGACCGCCACATCAAGGAGGGGGAAGAACCGTTCAGGGCCGCCATCATCGGTACCCGGGAGATCGCCGTGCCGGTCATCGCCATGACGGTGACCCTGGCCGCGGTGTACGCGCCTATCGCCCTGATGGGGGGCATCACCGGCTCCCTGTTCAAGGAGTTCGCGCTCACCCTGGCGGGGGCGGTGTTCGTCTCCGGCATCATAGCCCTGACCCTGTCGCCCATGATGTGCTCCAAGATGCTCAAGGCCAACGAGACGCCGAACAAGTTCGAGAGCACTGTGCATCACCTGCTGGATCGGATGACGGACCGCTACGATCGCATGCTGCATGCGGTCATGCAGCACCGCATCGTGGTCATACTGTTCGCCGTCATCGTGTTCGGCAGCCTGCCGCTGCTGTTCAAGTTCATCCCGAGCGAGCTGGCCCCGTCCGAGGATAAGGGCGTTATGGCCGTGCTGGGGACGGCGCCGTCCAATGCCAACCTGGACTACATCGAGAACACCATGCAGGACGTGAACAAGATCCTGGATGACCAGCCGGAAATTGCCTACTCCCAGGTCTTCTCCGGGGTGTTCAACGCCAACCAGGCCTTCGGCATCGCCTCCATGGTGCCCTGGAGCCAGCGTGAGGCAAGCCAGAAAGAGGTGCTGGATAGGGTCGCCGGTCTGGTGAAGGACATCCCAGGGATGGCCATCACCACCTTCCAGTTCCCCGAGCTGCCGGGTGCCTCGAGCGGTCTGCCCATCCAGTTCGTCATCACCACCCCGAACAGCTTCGAGAGCCTGTTCCTGATCGCGGGTGAGATGCTGGCGGCCACCCACGCCAATGGCCAGTTCGTCTATTCGGATCTCGATCTGAACTACGACTCGGCCACCATGAAGATCAAGATCGACAAGGACAAGGCGGGTGCCTACGGCATCACCATGCAGGACATAGGCACCACCATGGGCACCATGATGGCGGATGGCTACGTCAACCGCATCGATCTGGATGGCCGCTCCTACGAGGTGATCCCGCAGGTTGAGCGCAAGTTCCGCCTGAACCCTGAGTCCATGAAGGGTTACTACGTGCGCGCCGCCGATGGCAAGTCGATCCCGCTCGGCAGCCTGATCAGCATCGAAGTGGTGGGTGAGCCCCGTGCCCTGCCCCACTTCAACCAGCTGAACTCGGCCACCATAGGTGCCGTACCGGCACCGGGTGTGGCCATGGGTGATGCGATCAACTGGTTCAAGACCACCGCCGAAGAGAAGCTGCCGCAAGGTTATCGCTACGACTTCATGGGGGAGGCTCGCCAGTTCGTGACCGAAGGCAACGCGCTCTACGCCACCTTCGCCCTGGCCCTTGCCATCATCTTCCTGGTGCTGGCGATCCAGTTCGAATCCGTGCGTGACCCCCTGGTGATCATGGTGTCGGTCCCGCTCGCCATCAGCGGCGCCCTGATCGCGCTGGCCTGGGGACTGGCCACCATGAACATCTACTCACAGGTCGGTCTCATCACCTTGGTGGGTCTGATCACCAAGCACGGCATCTTGATCTGTGAGGTGGCGAAGGAAGAACAGCTGCTGCACGGCATGAACCGGACACAGGCCGTGATGCAGGCCGCCAAGGTGCGACTGCGCCCGATCCTGATGACCACCGCGGCCATGATTGCGGGCCTCATCCCGCTGCTCTACGCCGCCGGCGCCGGCGCTGCCCAGCGCTTCAGCATCGGCATAGTGATAGTGGCCGGTCTGGCCATCGGCACCCTGTTCACCCTGTTCGTGCTGCCGGTGATCTACACCTATCTGGCCTCCGAACACAAACCGCTGCCGGAATTTGATGAATCCATTCCGTCCAAGGCGAAAGGGAGTCATTAAGGCTCAGCCAGCATGCATAAGGCCCCGCAAGGGGCCTTATTTTTATCCGTTTGATGACGCACGACATAAGTCTATGAAGCAGTTAAACTAAACGGCACTTTCTCCGGACCGCAAGGATGCCATGTCAGGGATCTTCTCCAAGGCCGTCGGCCGCAACGGGCTCTCTTACCGCCTGCTCTCCTACATTCTGATCTGCAGCACAGCGCTGGCGTTCATCATCACTGTGTTGCAGCTCGCCTGGGACTACAACAAGGATGTGACCGTCATCGAGGACAGCATCGACCAGATCGAAGCCTCCTTCCTGCAACCCATCTCCGCCAGCCTGTGGAACCTGGATGAGGAGCAGGTCAAGGTCCAGATCGAAGGCATCATGAACCTGCCCAACATGCAGTTCGTGATGGTCAAGGAGATGCTGGGCAACTCCGAGGTGCCGCTGCTGACCCAGGGGGTGGAGAAGGACCAATACGACATCTCCCGCGAGTTCAGCCTCACCTATCAGGGGGAAGTGGTCGGCAAGCTGTTCGTCGCCGCCTCGCTGGAGCAGATCTACCAGCGCCTGATCGAGAAATCCGTGCTGATCATGGTCAGCCAGACCATCAAGACCCTGGTCGTCTCTTTCTGCATCCTGATCATCATCTACTACCTGGTGATCCGTCATATCAACCGCATCGTCAGCTACGCCCAGAAACTGAGCCTGGATCGGCTGGCGGTGGAGCTGACCCTGGAAGGGCGCAGCCTGCCCCGCAAGAACCCCGACGAATTCGACTCCCTCGCCGCCACCCTCAACCAGATGCGCACCCGCCTGAACGATGAGTTCACGGCCCGCCATCAGGCGGTCGAGCAGCTGCAGCAGGAGCGGGACTTCTCCGCCACCCTGATCAACTCGGCCAACATGGTCATCTGCTGCATGGAGCCGGATCTCAACATCGCCAGCATCAATCCGGCGGCCATCCTGCTCACCGGCTATCACCATCAGGAGATACTGCAACACAACTGGCTGGATCTATTCGTCAGCAAGGAGCAGCGGGCGGAACTGGCAGAGATCCTGGCCAACCAGGGCTCCCTCGAAGACCGGGAGATCGTCATGCACGATCAGCAGGACCACGAGCTCGTCCTGCAGTGGACCTTCGCCCCCTTCTACGAAGGCCCCAACCTCAAGTATTTGATTGGCTTCGGTTATGACATCACCCGCCTCAAGAAGGTGGAGCGGGAGATCATCTCGCTCAACGAACAGCTGGAGGGCAAGGTGGTGGAGCGTACCCGCAGCCTGAGCGACGCCAACGATCAGCTGGGCAAGGCCTATGACGAGCTGAAGCGGGCCCAGCAGACCCTAGTGGAATCGGAGAAGATGGCCTCGCTGGGATCGCTGGTCGCGGGGGTCGCCCACGAGATCAACACCCCCATCGGCATCAGCGTCACCGCCTCCTCCTACCTGCAGGAGCGGGTGGCCGACTTCAAGCAGCACATCGAGGCCAAGCAGCTCTCGCGCTCCTACCTGACCGAGTTCACGGTCAACCTGGATGAATCCATGCAGCTGCTGCAGGGCAACCTGAGACGCGCCTCCGAGCTCATCGCCAGCTTCAAGCAGGTGGCGGTCGACCAGTCCTCCGAGGCGCGCTACAACTTCAGCCTGGCCGACAACCTGCACCAGGTGGTGGTCTCCCTCGGCCACAAGCTGAAGAAGGCCCAGTGCGAGGTCGACATCCAGTGCGATCCCAAGCTGACCATCTACTCCTTCCCCGGCAGCTTCACCCAGATCTATTCCAATCTCATCCTCAACTCCATCCACCACGGTTTCGATGACTGGGACAGGCCGAAGAAGATCACCATCAGGGTGGAGCAGCGGGAGGACGAGCTGACCATAGACTACAGCGACAATGGCCGCGGCATCCCGCCCGAGATACTGCCGCGCATCTTCGATCCCTTCGTCACCTCCAAGCGGGGTCAGGGGGGCAGCGGCCTCGGCACCCACATCATCTACAACCTGGTGGTGCAGCTGCTGCGCGGCCGCATCCACTGCGCCAGCGAGCTGGGCCAGGGAGCCCACTTCCATATCCGCCTGCCCGTCCAGCATCACTGATGCCGAGGGGCTGTCGAGGTGTAGGCGCCAGCCACTGAAACCTCGATAGACCCTACCTGGCTCTTGTGAGCCAGCCGCTTTATCCCCATCATGCTGTGATTGCATTCTTAACGAGCGGAGAACCTCGCAATGGCACAGCATTTTGACTATATCGCCATCGGCGGCGGCAGCGGCGGCATCGCCTCGGCCAACCGGGCAGCCATGTATGGCAAGAGAGTCGCCCTGATCGAAGCCAAGGCATTGGGGGGTACCTGCGTCAACGTCGGTTGTGTGCCCAAGAAGGCCATGTGGTATGCCGGCCAGATCGCCGATGCCCTGAGATACGGCGCCGACTACGGCTTCGACACCACCCTCAACCACTTCAGCTGGGCCAAGCTGGTCGAATCCCGCCAGGCCTATATCAGCCGCATCCACCAGTCCTATGAGAATGTGCTGGGCAAGAACCAGATCACCGTCATCAAGGGCTTCGCGCGCTTCGTCAACAGCAACACTGTCGAGGTGGATGGCGAGCACTACAGCGCCGACCACATACTGATCGCCACCGGCGGTCATCCCGAGGTGCCCACCATTCCCGGTGCAGAGCTGGGCATAGATTCCGATGGGTTCTTCGCGCTGCAGGCACAACCCAAGCGGGTGGCCGTGGTGGGTGCCGGCTACATCGCCGTCGAGATCGCCGGCGTGATGCAGGCGCTCGGTAGCGAAACCCACCTGGTGGTGCGCAAGCAGGCGCCGCTGCGCAACTTCGACCCCATGATCCAGGAGACGCTGGTGGAGATCATGGCGCAGGAAGGGCCCAAGCTGCACACCCACGCCATCCCCAAGGCGGTGATCAAGAACGCCGATGACAGCCTGACCCTGCAGCTGGAAGATGGCCGCCACCTCACCGTCGACTGCCTGATCTGGGCCATTGGCCGGGCACCGGCGACCGACAACCTGAACCTGGCGGCCACCGGCATAGCGCTCGATGCCAAGGGTTATATCCCGACCGACAAGTTCCAGAACACCTCGGTGGCCAATCTCTATGCGGTGGGTGACAACACAGGTCGCATCCAGCTCACGCCGGTCGCCGTCGCCGCCGGCCGTCGCCTCTCAGAGCGGCTGTTCAACAACAAGCCCAGCGAGCACCTCAACTACGATCTGGTGCCGACCGTGGTGTTCAGTCACCCGCCCATCGGCACCATAGGCCTGACCGAGCCGGAGGCCATCGCCGAGTATGGCGAGGGCCAGGTCAAGGTCTACCGCAGCCAGTTCACCGCCATGTATTCGGCGCTGACCCAGCACCGCCAGCCCACCCGCATGAAGCTGGTCTGTGTCGGGCCGGAAGAGAAAGTGGTCGGCCTGCACGGCATCGGCTTCGCCATGGACGAGATACTGCAGGGCTTTGGCGTGGCCATGAAGATGGGGGCCACCAAGGCGGACTTCGACAACTGCGTGGCCATTCATCCCACCAGCGCGGAAGAGTTCGTGACCATGCGCTAGCGGCACCCCACCCTCAAAAAACCCGGCCAAGGCCGGGTTTTTTCTATCCTGTCGCTCAGTAACCCCCGCTTTTTACGCCGATTTTACGCCCGTCACCGGGCGCTTTATGGCGCCTTTACGCCCCTTCTTCATACCCTTGAGACGTCAATTACAGCCAAGGGGTCGATGTGGTTTTACATCGGCTTTCGGCGCTAATCATCTCAACGGAGTCGTTATGAATTGGCTATATCTGCTGCTGGTCCTCGCCCTGCTGGGTTATCTGCTGCGTGCGTTAACGCGCAGCCACGAGTGAGGGACTTGAAGATGCGGCAAGTAATTATCCATCCGGTGGCCTGCGGGCAGCCGGGCCTCGCGGGCTATCCAATGCGTGCACTGATGCACAGTGACCACGAGTGAGGGATCCAATATGTGGCAAGAAATAATCTATCCGGTGGCCTTCGTGCTGCTGGTGCTGCTGCCGGCACCCCTGCTCGGCAACTACATGTACAAGGTGTTCGAGGGGCAGAGCCGCTGGCTATCCCCCATCGAGCGAGCGACTATGACCTGTTGCGGCACCGATGGCCGGGAGCAGGACTGGAAGTCCTACGCCCTCAGCCTGCTGGCCTTCAACGGCGCCGGCTTCGGCCTGCTGTTCCTGATCCTGATGGCGCAGGGCCTGCTGCCCCTCAACCCGCAGCAACTGCCGGGCCTGAGCTGGCAAATGGCCTTCAACACCGCGGTCAGCTTCATGACCAATACCAACTGGCAAGCCTATTCCGGTGAGGCCAGCCTCTCCTACTTCAGCCAGATGGTGGGGCTCACCACCCAGAACTTCGTCTCCGCCGGGACAGGCGCGGCCGTCGCCATCGCCCTGTTCCGCGGCATAGCCCGCCAGCAGACCACCCACCTTGGCAACTTCTGGCAGGATCTGGTGCGCTTCTGCCTCTATGTGCTGCTGCCGATGGCGCTGATCATGGCGCTGCTGCTGGTGTGGCAGGGCGTGCCCCAGACGCTGTCGGCCTATCTGCCGTTCCACAGCCTGGAAGGTCAGGAACAGCTGCTGCCGCTCGGCCCTGCCGCGTCCCAGATCGCCATCAAGCAGCTCGGCTCCAACGGCGGCGGCTTCTTCGGCATCAACTCGGCCCACCCGTTCGAGAACCCGACCGCCCTGACCAACTGGCTGGAGATGGTCGCCCTGCTCACCATAGCCGCCGCCATGGTCTGCACCCTGGGCCGCTACGTGAAGGACGTGGCCCACAGTCGCGCCATCCTCATCGCCATGACCATCATGCTGGTGCTGGGGCTCTGCCTCTCCCTCTCCCAAGAGATAAAGCCGGATCCCGCCCTCGCTCACCTCACCACTCAGATGGGCAACTGGGAAGGCAAGGAGAGCCGCTTCGGCCCAGTGCTCTCCAGCATCTGGGAAGTGGCGACCACGGCCGCCTCCAACGGCTCGGTCAACGCCATGCACGACAGCTTTGCCCCGCTCGGCGGCATGGTCGGCATGATCAACATGCTGCTGGGTGAAGTGGTGTTTGGCGGCGTGGGTGCCGGTATCTACGGCATGATGCTGTTCGTGCTGCTGACCGTGTTCCTGTGTGGCCTCATGGTGGGTCGCACCCCGACCTATCTGGGCAAGCGCCTCGGCATCACCGAGATGAAGTGGGTGGTCGCCAGCATGCTGGTGATGCCGGTCGGGGTATTGGTGATCGGTGGCGTGACCCTGCTGATGCCGGATGCCGCCACCGTCATAGGTCACGACGGCCCCCACGGCCTGTCACGGCTGATCTATGCCTACGCCTCAGCTGCCGGCAACAACGGCTCCGCCTTCGCCGGATTTGCCGCCGCCGATAGCTGGCAGTGCATCGCCATCGGCCTGGCCATGCTGCTCGGTCGCTTCGGTTACATCATCCCGGTGCTGGCCATCGCCGGCCAGCTCGCCCGCGCCCCGCGCCAGGAGACGGGTGAAGGTGACTTCCCGATCCGGGGGCCACTGTTTATTACCTTGCTGATCATCACAGTACTGCTGATTGGCGGCCTCTCCTTCCTGCCACTGCTGGCACTGGGACCGGTGGCCGAACATCTGAGCCTGATACAGGGAGCTTTCTAATGAGCAAGTCCATCTCCATGACAGCCCGTACCAACAAGGTGAAGGGCAAGAAACAGCGCTCGCAAATTGTGCAAGCCATGGTCGAGGCGCTCTATCGCTTCAACCCAAAGGCACTGTTTGGCAGCCCAATACTGTTCACCCTCTGGCTGGCCGCCGTGATGGCAACCGTGGAATCCCTGCTGGGCCAACCCCTGTCGGGAGTGGCCCCCAGCCTGGCCTGGCAGCTGACCGCCTGGCTCTGGTTGACCCTCTGGTTCGCCAACTTCGCCGAGACCCTGGCCGAGGGCCGTGGCAAGGCGCGCGCCGACAGCTTGAAGGCGGGCATGAGCCAGCTCAGGGCCCGCAAGGTCAGCGATCCTCGCGATGGACAGGGGGAATGGGTGCCGGCCACCAGCCTGCTGAAGGGGGATATGGTGCTGGTGCGCAGCGGCGAGATGATCCCGGCAGACGGTGAGGTGGTTGCCGGCATCGCCTCGGTCAACGAGGCCGCCATCACCGGCGAATCCGCCCCCGTCATCCGCGAGTCCGGCACCGACCGCAGCGGTGTTACCGGCAACACCACAGTGGTCTCCGACGAGATCTGGGTAAAGGTCAGCAACAATCCGGGGGAGAGCACGCTGGATCGGATGATTGCGCTGGTGGAAGGGGCCAAGCGCCAGAAGACCCCGAACGAGATGGCGCTCGATGCCCTGCTGGTGGGGCTGACCCTGATCTTCCTGCTGGTGGTCGCCACCCTGCCCTGGTTCCTCGACTACAACGGCACCCAGGTGCCGAGGCTCTACCTGATAGCCCTGTTCATCACCCTGATCCCGACCACCATAGGCGGCCTGCTCTCCGCCATCGGCATCGCCGGCATGGACCGGCTGGTGAAGCTGAACGTGATCGCCAAGTCGGGTCGTGCCGTGGAGGCCGCCGGTGACGTGCGCACCCTGCTGCTGGACAAGACGGGCACCATCACCTTCGGCAATCGCATGGCCGACGAGCTGATCCCGGCCCCCGGTGTGGATCCCGCCCTGCTGGCCCAGGCGGCCATGCTGGCCTCCCTCGGTGACAATACACCGGAAGGCAAGTCCATCCTGACCCTGGCAGGCAAGAGCATGGCCAAGCCGAGCCAGCTGGAGAGTGACAAGCTGATCCCGTTCAGCGCCGAGACCCGCTTGAGCGGACTGGATCGCAACGGTCATCAATATCGCAAGGGGGCTGTGGATGCTGTGCTCAACTACCTCTCCCTCGCGCGCAAGGCGGTGCCGGAGCCGGTCCTGAAGGCGGTCGACAACATTGCCCGCCAGGGCGGCACCCCGCTGCTGGTCTGCACCCACGAGCAGTTGTTGGGGGTGGTGTTCCTCAAGGACATCATCAAGCCCGGCATCAAGGCCCGCTTCCAGATCCTGCGTCACATGGGGATCCGCACCGTGATGATCACCGGCGACAACCCGCTGACGGCGGCCGCCATCGCCGCCGAGGCCGGGGTGGATGACTTCATCGCCGAAGCGACCCCGGAGAAGAAGCTGGCCTACATCCGCCAGGAGCAGGCCGATGGCCGGCTGGTGGCCATGTGCGGTGACGGTGCCAACGATGCCCCGGCACTGGCCCAGGCCGACGTGGGTCTGGCCATGAACGAAGGGACCCAGGCCGCCAAGGAGGCGGGCAACCTGGTAGATCTGGACTCCAACCCCACCAAGCTGCTGGACGTAGTGCTGGTCGGCAAGCAGTTGCTGGTGACTCGGGGGGCGTTGACCACCTTCTCCATCGCCAACGACGTGGCCAAGTACTTTGCCATACTGCCGGCCCTGTTCATCGCCGCCTATCCACAGCTGGGTGCGCTGAACCTGATGCAGCTGGGCAGCCCGCAGAGCGCCATTCTGTCGGCCATCATCTTCAATGCCCTGATCATAGTGGCGCTGGTGCCGCTGGCCCTGCGCGGGGTCAGCCTGAAGGGATCCGCCGCCAGTCTGCTGCGCCGCAACCTGCTGATCTACGGCGTCGGTGGCCTGATAGTGCCCTTTATCGGCATCAAGCTGATCGACCTGGTCATCACAGGCCTGGGTCTGGTGTAACCACATAACGGGTGCAAGCCTGGCCTGCACCCCCATCAATCTGTTTGGAGCGAGAGAATCATGATAGCAATCAGAACCCTGCTGACCCTGACCCTGCTGTTGGGCGTCGGCTATCCGCTGGCGGTGACCGGGCTGGCCCAGCTGATGTTCCCCTGGCAGGCCAACGGCAGCCAGCTGACCAACGGCAAACAACAACTGATCGGCAGTGCCCTGCTGGCGCAAAAATTCGAGCGAGCCGAGTACTTCCACTCCCGCCCCTCCGCCAGCGACTTCGCCACCCTAGGCGGTGGCGCATCCAATCTGGGCATGAGCTCACCGCTGCGGGCCGAGTTCGCCAAGACAGAAGCCAAAGTGCAGGGCGGTGACCCCTCGCCAACCCTGCTGACCCGCTCCGCCTCCGGCCTGGATCCTCATCTGCCGCTGGATGCCGTACAGGCCCAGGTGGAGCGCGTCGCCAAACGGCGTGGGCTGGATCCCGCCGCCTTGACGGAGCGGGTTCAGTCCGGGGCGCAAGCTGGTATCCTTGGCCCCCGGGTGGTCAACATTCTCCAGCTGAATCTCTGGCTAGATAAGGACAAGGACGCATGATGAGGGTTCTGGCTGGCTCAGCCGGCAAGGGTACGACATTGCCGGCGATCCCCGTTTTCGAGCCGAGCCTGCAGTTGCTCGATAAGGATAATGATGCGTGATGAGGCAAAGGCTGGTGCCTTGCTGGCAAGCCTGGAGCGGGAGTACGGGGATGCGTGATGAGGTACGGGCCGACGCCTTGCTGGCGAGCCTGGAGCAGGAACACAAGGGCAAGCTGAAGGTCTTTCTCGGCGCCGCGCCCGGCGTCGGCAAGACCTATGCCATGCTGCAGGCGGTGCGGGAACAGGCACGGGAAGGGGTCGACATCCTGATCGGCGTGGTGGAAACCCACGGCCGTCAGGAGACCCTGGCCCTGCTCGACAAGCTTGCCATCCAGCCGCGCAAGATCCATCTCCACCGCCAGCAACGGCTGGAGGAGATGGATCTGGATGCGCTGCTCGAACGCAAACCCGCCATAGTAGTGGTGGATGAGCTGGCCCACAGCAACGCCCCGGGCAGCCGTCACGAGAAGCGCTGGCAGGATGTGGAGGAGTTGCTCGGTGCCGGCATCGACGTCTACTCCACCCTCAACGTGCAGCACCTGGAGAGCCTCAACGATCTGGTCTGGCAACTGACCGGGGTCAGGGTCAAGGAGACACTGCCGGATCAGGTGCTGCTGGAAGCGGACAGCATCATATTGATAGACCTGCCCCCCAAGGAGCTGCTCGGCCGGCTCAAGGAGGGCAAGGTCTATGTGCCCCATCAGGCCAAGGCCGCCCTGCAATCCTTCTTCTCCCTCAACAACCTGACCGCCCTGCGCGAGCTGGCGATGCAGACGGCCGCCAGCCACGTGGAGGGGGATCTGCAACTGCAGTGGCAGGCGGCAGGCAAGACCACCCAGCCGCTGCGGGGCAAGCTGATGGTCTGCCTCGGCGATCAGCACGGCTCATCCCTGGTGCGCTACGGTCACCGCTTCGCCCAGCGCCGCCAGCTGCCCTGGCTGGTGGTCCACGTGGACAGCAAGGGGCGCCGCACGGCCGAGCTGGAGCAGGCGCTGGCACTGGCCTCCCAGCTGGGGGCCAAGGTGCTGACCCTCTCCAGCCCGGCGGTCGCTGATACCCTGCTGGAGACAGCCGAACAGCAGCAGGTGTCGCAACTGCTGCTCGGCAAACCCCACAAGGCGCCCTGGCGCCGCTCCCTGGTGCAGCATCTGCTGAAACAGGCGCGGGGACTCGAGATCACCCTGGTCGACACCGAGAAACGCAGACCGAGTCTGGGACTGCATCCCTCGGATCCCAAGGATATTCGACAGAGCCTGCTGGCCCTGCTGATCATGGGCATCACCTCGGCCACCGCCTGGGGTCTCTCCCACTGGTTGCCCCCCGCCTCCCTGCCACTGCTGTTCGTGCTGGGGGTGCTGGCCACGGCGCTCTCCACCAGCCTGGTGCCCGCCATACTGGCGGCTGTGCTGGGCTTCGTCGCCCACAACCTGTTGTTCACCGCCCCCCACTTCTCCCTGAGCGTGGCCAGTCACAGCGATCTGCTCAACCTGTTCGTGCTGCTCATCGTCGGCATGGCGGCCGGGCGGCTCGCCTCCCGCCAGCGCCAGCAACTGGTAGGCCTGCGCGAGACCCAGCAGCTCGGCAATGCCCTGCTATCGCTGAGCCAGGGGCTGGCCACCGCCAGCAGCCCGGAAGAGGTGCTGCGGCAAGGCGCCCAGGCCATCTCGCGGGCCCTGGGCCAGCCCGTCTTCGCCCTCGATGAGGATTACCAGTACCGGGCGGGAGACGAACAGAAGCCGCCGGGCCAGACCGACAAGGCGGCCATCGACTGGTGTCTGGCCCAGAAGCTGAGCGCCGGGGCCCACACCGCGACCCTCAACGCGGCCGAGGCCCAGTATCACCACCTCACCGACGAGCTGGTGCTGGGCATCCGGCTGAGCAATCCCCTCGCCTCCTCGGCCGAACATCAGTTACAGGCGCTGCTCACCGATATCCGCGCCGCCCTGGCCCGGATCGACCTGAACGAACGGCTGGCCGACAGCCAGCTGCAGGCGGAGACCGACAGGATGCGTGCCGCCCTGCTCTCCTCCGTCTCCCACGATCTGAAGACGCCGCTCGCGACCATCATGGGGGCCGGCAGCACACTGCTGGAATATGGTGACCGGATCAGCGCAGAGGATCGCAGCGAACTGCTGCATTCGGTGCAGGACGAGGCCCGTCGCCTGCACGGCTATGTGCAGAACCTGCTGGACATGACCCGCATCGGCTCGCCGGACTTCCAGCTGAAGCGGGACTGGGTCGATCTGGCCGATCTGGTGGAGAGTGCCCGCAAGCGGCTCGAATCCTCCTGGCGCCAGCACAAGCTGCTGATCCACTTCGATCAGCAGATCCCCCAGCTCTATGTGCATGGCGCCCTGATCGAGCAGGTGCTGGTCAACATCCTCGACAACGCCTCCCGCTACTCACCGGCCGGCACCCCCATAGAATTCAAGGTGATGCTGGCCACGCCGGATCTCATCATCGACATCATCGACATCGGGGTCGGCATCGCCGAGTCGGATCGGGACAAGATCTTCAATCTGTTCTACACCCAGCCGGTCGGCGATTGCGGCAGCCGTGGCACCGGGCTTGGCCTCGCCATTTCCCGCGCTATGATAGAGGCTCATGGCGGCCGTATCTGGGCATTTTCCGGCCCCAACGGCAACGGCACCTGCATGCGCCTCTCCCTGCCGCTCGCCCTCAACTCACCGGAGGTGTGATGGATTGCATTCGTCTTACTGGCGCCATGAAGGTGTCCCTCTTCCCTTGCCAGTGCCGCCCCCCCCTGTTCGCCCGGAGGCCAGATGGCTCATATTCTGGTCATTGATGATGAGATGGCGATCCGCCGCTTCCTGCGCATCAGCCTGATCGCCGAAGGCCATCAGGTCAGCGAGGCGGTCGGCGTCAACGACGGGCTGGAGCAGTATCGCCACCTCAACCCGGATCTGGTGATCCTGGATCTCGGCCTGCCCGATGGGGATGGCATCCAGATCTTGCAGGCGATCCGCGAGCACCACCAGCACCCCGTGCTGGTGTTGTCGGCGCGGGATTCGGAGCAAGAGAAGGTGCGACTGCTGGACGCGGGGGCCAACGACTACATGAGCAAGCCGTTCGGCATCCAGGAGATGATGGCGCGGATCCGGGTCCTGTTGCGGCAACGGGCCGGGGTCAGCAGTGGCGAGTGCCGCCACTTCCCGCACTGTGGCCTGAGCCTGGACGCCAGCAGCCACAAGGTGACCATGAAGGATGAAGAGATCCCCCTGTCTCGCAAGGAGTTCGCCCTGCTGCAGGCGCTGGTGTGCCACCCCGGCAAGCTGGTGATGCAGACCCAGCTGCTCAACGACATCTGGGGGCCGAGCCACAAGGAGGATACCCACTACCTGCGCATCGTCATCGCCAGCCTGCGCAAGAAGCTGGGGGATAACCCGCAGCAACCCAGCCTGATCGAAACCGAGTCCGGCATCGGCTACCGTTTTATCGGCAGCTGATGTTTCACGTGGAACGCCGCCAAGCGCACAGCAGCGCCAGCCAGCCACAGCCACTGAGCAAGATACCGAGATCCTGCACGGCCGCCGCCACCGCCAGCCCCAGGCTGAGCAGCAGATAATAGCTCAGCCCGAACAGGGCACCGGCGCTGCCCGCCACCTCCCGATAGGCCAACAAGGCCTGACTCAGCACGTTCGGGATCGCGACCCCGAAGGCCACCACCACTCCCATCATGGGCAGCAGGAACCAGAGGGTCACTTGACTCGCCCACACCGCGAGCCCGGCACCCAACGCCAGAGAGGTCGCCAGCCGGATGAGCAACGCCGGCGACCATCCCTTGCCCAGCAGATACCGGTTCAGCAGGCTGCCGAGCAGGGTCGCCAGCGCCAACACCAGGCCGGAGTAACCAAACTCGCTGCTCTGCCTGCCCTGCTCGGCAAACAGAAATGGCGCCAAGCTGTAGTAGCCGAACAGCATGCAGTTGAACAGGGCGACCAGCAGGGCGCTGCGCCAGAGCCCGGCATCCCGCACCATACGGCAGGCCAGTGGCCACAGCGCGACTCGGGTCATGGTCGATGGGCGGGTCTCCGGCAGTCGCCAGCTGGCAGCCAGCCCCAGCACCAGGGCCAACAGCAGCAAGCCGCCGAAGACACCGAGGTAGCCAAACCGCTCGGCCAGCAGGCCACCGCTCACCAGCCCCAACACGGGGCTGAGGGAGAGCGCCACCCCCATCACCGAGAAGACGCGGGCCAGCTCGCCGCCCTGATAGCTGTCGCGCAGCATAGTCTGGGTCACCACGGATCCCACGGCGGCGCCGAAGGCCGAGATGACCCTGGCCAGCAGCAAGGTTTCAAATTGATTGGCCAGCAGCGCCAGCAAGGTGCCTAGCCCGTAAGTGAACAGACCCGCCAGCATGGCGGGGCGTCGCCCGATCAGATCGCATAGCCGCCCCCAGCAGACAACCCCCAGCGCAAACGCTAGGAAATAGACCGACAGGATCTGGGACGCCTGGCCATCGCTCACCCGGAACTGGCTGGCGATATGGGTCAGCGCCGGGCTGTAGGTGGTCTCCACCATCTGGGGAAACATCATCAGTCCGACCACCAGCCAGCGCGGCGGCAACTTGTTGTTCATGACAAACCTCCTCAACGAGAGGCTGCCAGTCTAGAGAGATGCGGAATGTCTGATTACAATATCCAGGACTATAAACATCAGTAATCGGACATATGGCCTTTATTCATCCCGATCACCCTTTTGACCCGGATCGGCTGGCTGGCGGCGTGATCGGCATCGCCTCCGCGCTGGGCTGGCATGACTCGGGTCTGCACCGGCATCAACGCCATCAGCTGCTGTTTGGCCAGGCCGGCTGCATGAGCATCGAGCTGGATAATCGGCTCTGCCTGCTGCCGCCTAGTCGGGCTGCCTGGCTACCGGCGGGCACCCCCCATAGGGTGCTGATGCGCGGGGTGGTGGCCTACCGCTCCCTCTATTTCACGCCACTGCCAGAGCTGCCCACCAGTGTGCAGGTGATGGCGGTCAACCCGCTGCTGCGGGAGATCATCGAGCGGATGGCATTCTGGTCATGGGACAAACCCGAGCGGGAGCAGAGCCGGACGCTGGCACTCATCATGGAGGAATTGGCGCAAGCACCGCAGGAATCCTGGCAACTGCCGCTGCCGTCCGATCCGCGCCTGGCAGCCTGGCTAGGGGAGATAACAGGGGGTGACACCCTGCCCGCTCGGCTCAACCGGCTGGCCGAGCGGGTGGGTGCCAGTGACAAGACCATAGGTCGCATCTTCATGCGGGACACCGGCATGAGCTATCAGGCCTGGCGCCAGCAGTGGCGCCTGCTGCGCGCCATGGAGCTGCTGGCCGAGGCCGTGCCCATCAGCCGGGTCGCGGCGCAGCTGGAGTTCTCCAGCGACAGCGCCTTCATCGGCTTCTTCAAGCAGCACACGGGGCAGACCCCGCTGCGCCATCTCAACTCTCTGGGTGAGTCTCATCGGCCGAGCTAGCCTCCACCACCAGGGTATCCAGTGCCAACGGCTTGAGCTTGCCGAGGGCCTCTTGCACCACGGCATGGGAGGCCGCCTGCTGCTGGGCCAGCATCTCCTGCCCCAGTTTGACGGTATCCAGCTCGGGTCTGGGGATCTCGTTGGCCATGACGTTCAGGCTCAGGGTACTCAGCATCAGGACGGCGATCAGGGTTTTCATCTGGTGTTCTCCGGTATGGTTGAGATGACCAGATAGCTATTCCAATAGTCGTGCCAAATTTATAACACCATGATTTTGTTTAAATTAATGATATTTTTAGTACCTAATCAAGTATATACACCGATCTGACTGGTCATTTTTAAACCTATAAGTGGTGTTTTTTACCACGCTTAATTTTTGGTCCATGTTCCACGTGGAACGTCCGGTTATTTTGATCGACACCCGCTTTTAAACTGAGCTATGGTGCTACATCCCCGTAACCCAATCTGGATCCGTCACCGAATGGAATTTTCCTTGTTCGGCGAGAAGTTCACTCGCCACGCCGGCATTACTCAACTCATGGATGACCTCAATCAGGGGCTGACCAATCCGGACGCCATCATGCTGGGTGGCGGCAATCCAGCCCCGATCCCTGCCATGCTGGAACGCTTTCAAGCCGAAGCCAAGACCCTGCTCGACAATGGCGAGCTGGTGAAAGCCATGGTCAACTATGATGGCCCGCAAGGCAAGGACAGGTTCACCAAGGCGCTGGCCGCCCTGCTCAAGAGAGAGCTAGGCTGGGACATCTCGGCTCGCAACATCGCCCTGACCAACGGCAGCCAGAATGCCTTCTTCTATCTGTTCAACCTGCTGGCCGGTGAGTTCGCCGATGGCCGCAAGAAGAAGGTGCTGTTCCCCCTGGCCCCCGAATACATCGGCTATGCCGACTCGGCGCTGGCCGACGACCATTTCGTGGCCTACAAGCCCACCATCGAGAAGTTGCCAGACGGCCAGTTCAAGTACCACGTGGATTTCGAGAGCCTGCAGGTCGGCGACGATATAGGGGTGATCTGCGTCTCCCGTCCGACCAACCCCACCGGCAACGTGCTGACCGACGAAGAGATCGAGCATCTCGATCAGATCGCCCGTGACAAGGGTATTCCGCTGCTGCTCGACAACGCCTACGGGGTGCCCTTCCCCGGCATCATCTTCAGCGAGGCCAAGCCGTTCTGGAATGCCAATACCATCCTCTGCATGAGCCTCTCCAAGCTGGGTCTGCCGGGTACCCGCTGCGGCATCGTCATCGCCGACGAGAAGATCATCCAGGCCATCACCAACCTGAGCGGCATCATCAACCTGGCACCGGGCAGCCTGGGGCCAGCCCTCACCATTCCGATGATCGAGAGCGGCGAGATCATCACCCTGAGCGAGCAGGTGGTGAAGCCTTTCTACCGGCAGAAGGCCGAGCTGGCGGTGCAGCTGTTGCGCGAGGCCATCCCGGATCCCCGCTTCCACATCCACAAGCCGGAAGGCGCCCTCTTCCTCTGGCTCTGGTTTGAGGATTTGCCAATCCACAGTCAGACACTCTATGAGCGCCTGAAGGAGAAGAACCTGTTGATCGTGCCGGGTCACTACTTCTTCCCCGGCATCGATGATCCCGAGTGGCGCCACAGCCAGGAGTGCATCCGCCTCAACTACTCCCAGAGCGAGGATCTGGTGCGCCGTGGCATCGCCATCCTGGCCGAGGAGATCAACGGCCTCTACGCAGACTGACCTTCAGCCAACAAAAAAGGCCTGCAATCGCAGGCCTTTTTTTCGTTCCTGGATCAGTTGGACAGGGCCAACTGCTCGCTTTGTCCGATGGGGATGGCGCGGGGCTTGAGCGCCTCGGGCAGCTCACGGGCCAGATCTATGGTCAGCAGACCATGCTCCAGCCGGGCATCCCGCACCTCGACATGCTGGCTCAGCTTGAAGGCGAGCTCGAAGTCACGCTCGGCGATACCCTGGTGGAGGAACTGACGCTCCCCGGCGGGAGTCGTCTTGCGACCCTTCACCTTGAGGGTGCCATTCTCGGTCTCCAGCTCCAGCTCTTCACGCTCGAAGCCCGCCACCGCCAGGGTGATGCGGTAGCTGTCGTGCTCCCGCTTCTCGATGTTGTAAGGGGGATAGGCCGCCGTCTTCTGGTCAAACAGGCCTTCCAGCTCACGGGCCATCCGCTCGAAGCCGACGGCATTGGAATAGAGATGAGAAAAATCGAGGTTACGCATAATCCTATCCTTTTAATAAGCAACAGGTTGGATCTTCACAGGCCCGTCATCGGCGCCAGGAAGCTTGGTCAAATAAGGGCATTAGCCATTGATCTCTATCTTGCGCGGCTTCATGGCCTCAGGCACCTCACGCGCCAACTCGATGTGCAGCAAGCCATTCTTCAGGTCGGCCCCTTTCACCCGCACATAGTCGGCCAGCTGGAAGCGGCGTTCGAAACCCCGCTCGGCGATGCCCTGATAGAGATAGTTGCGTTCGGTATCGGCCTGCTTGCTGCCCTTCACCGTCAGCAGATTTTCCTGGAAGCTCAGCTCCAGCTCTTCCTGGGTAAAGCCCGCCACCGCCATGCTGATGCGGTAGTCGTTGTCACCCAGCTGCTCGATGTTGTAGGGGGGATAACCGGCATTGCCATTGCTGGCCGCAGATTCGATGAGATTGGCCAGACGGTCGAAACCAATGGCAGAACGATAGAGCGGAGAGAAATCGATAGAACGCATAGTATTATCCTCTTGTGAGCGATAACGGATTGTTTGCCCTCCTGATGGACGGGCCCCTGGTCGAAACCTCTGTCGAGCGTTCCGGCCTCGTTACCTATATAGGGCCGGCGTTTTGGCTTTCAAGGGAAAAAGTTGAAAAAATTGCGTCGAACCATTTCGACCCACCCCTGGCCCGATAGTATCGATAATCGACCCGTGGGCCACTCATCGCTCCCCGCATCCCTCGTCATACTGGTTGCACACTCAGTCGCCACCACGGATGCAATGCCATGCACATTACTCAAGTTCGTAACGCCACCCTGCTGATCGACTATGCCGGTACCCGTTTTCTGATCGATCCCATGTTGTCTGCCAAGGACAGCCTCCCGGGCTTTGAGGGGACGGCCAACAGCCACCTTCGCAACCCCCTGGTCGAGCTGCCACTGCCCCTGGCGGAGCTCATCGATGTGGATGCGGTGATCGTCACCCACGATCATCCTGACCACTGGGACCTGGCCGCACAGCAGCAGATCCCCAAACACCTCCCGCTGTTCGTGCAGCACCAGAAGGATGCCGACAGCATCCGGGCCAGCGGCTTCCATGATGTGCGTCTGCTGAACGAGTCGGCAGAGTTTGCCGGTATCCGGCTGCAACGAACCGAAGGCCAGCACGGCAGCGACGATGTCATGGCCGTGCTGGGTGAACGGCTGGGAGAGGTATGCGGCGTGGTCTTCTCCCATCCCGACGAGAAGCGCCTCTATCTGGCGGGTGATACCGTCTGGAACGAAATGGTCGAACATAGCCTGCGACAGCACAGACCCGAAGTGGTCATCCTGAACTGCGGCGATGCCCGGGTGCCGGGGCTCGGCTCCATCATCATGGGCAAGGAGGATGTAAGAGCCGTCTATCTGGCCGCGCCGCAAGCCACCCTGATTGCCAGCCACATGGAAGCCGTCAATCATGCGGTGTTGTCACGGGATGAGCTGCGCGGCTTCCTAGATGAACACGGTATGACGGCGCGGGTGCTGGTGCCAGCCGACGGCGAGACCCTCTCGCTGTGATGAATCGAAGGGCCGAGTTTGGCCCTTCGACTTTGCACATCCAGGGATTATCATCGTCATTCCACGAGCAGAGGAGTCCGCCGTCATGTCCACCCCGATAGTCGCCGTCGTGACCTTCGATGATTTCAGCCCCTTCCACTGCTCGGTACCCTGCCTCATCTTCGGGGATAGCATGATGCCGGGCCACTCACTGTTCGAGCTCAGGCTCTGCGCCGGCGACGCCACCAGCCAACCCGGCTCATCCCAGGGCTTTCGTATCGAGGTCACTCACGGCCTGGCAGGGTTGGCCGAGGCGGACATCATCATACTTCCCTTCTGGCGCGATCCGGCCGAGCGACCCGCCCAGCCGCTGCTCGATGCGCTGGTGGTGGCCCACGCCCGAGGCGCACAGGTAGTGGGGCTCTGTCTCGGTACCTATGTGCTCGCCTATGCGGGGCTGCTCGAGGGGCGCAGGGCATCGACCCACTGGGAGTATGAGCAGGATTTCATCCGCCGCTTCCCCCGTGTATTGCTCGATACCAACGCCCTCTATGTGGATGACGATGGGCTGGTCACCTCGGCCGGCACGGCCGCCGGGCTGGACTGCTGCCTCTATCTGGTACGCCAGCGTCATGGCAGTGCGATCGCCAACAAGCTGGCACGACGGCTGGTGATCCCTCCCTACCGGGAAGGGGGCCAGGCCCAGTTCATCGAGCAACCTGTGCCCGCCTCCACCCAGGATGCCAGGATGAACCAGTTGCTCGATCATCTGCGCGCTCAGCTGGCGCAGCCCCACACCCTGGATAGTCTGGCCGATCGGGTCTTGATGAGCCGCCGCACCTTCACCCGCCGCTTTCATCAGGCGACCGGCCTCTCCGTCGGGGAATGGCTGCTGGCAGAGCGGCTCAGACGCAGCCAGGAGCTGCTGGAGACCAGCAACCACTCGGTGGAGCGCATCGCCGAACTGGTGGGATTAAAGACCGCGATCTCCCTGAGGCAGCACTTTCGTGCCCGCTTCAAGGTAGTGCCGAGCGAATGGCGACGCGCCTTTCGTGGCGGCAGGGAGTGAATAGCCCTCCTCTCCCTGTCCCGGCTCGCCCAAACATGGCACCCTGACCATAGATCCCGAGGAGCCACCCAATGTCCCGTTCCGAACGCCTGCTGGCCCTGCTCCAGTTGCTGCGCGGCCACCGTTACGCCATCACAGGCACCGAACTGGCCAGCCAGCTTGGTATCAGCCTGCGCACCCTCTATAGAGATATCGCGACCCTGCAAGCCCAGGGTGCGCATATCGAGGGAGAACCGGGGATCGGCTATGTGCTGCGTCCCGGCTTTATGCTGCCTCCGCTGATGTTCAGCGAAGAGGAGCTGGAAGCCCTGGTTCTCGGCTCCCGCTGGGTAGCGGCCCATGCCGACAGCGCACTGAGCATCGGAGCCCGCAGTGCGCTGGCCAAGATCGAGGCCATACTGCCCGCCGAGTATCGCCAACAACTCCATGCCAACGCCCTGCTGGTAGGGTCATCCCGCAGCGATGCTCGCACGGACGAGGCCCCCCTGCGCGGTGCCATCCGCCAGCAGCGCAAGGTCACCCTGCATTATCACGATCTGAAAGAGGCGAGCTCAGAGCGCACCGTCTGGCCATTCGCTCTTGGCTACTTCGATCGGGTGCGGGTCCTGGTGGCCTGGTGCGAACTGCGGCAGGGCTTTCGCCACTTCCGGGTGGATCGCATCAGCCAGATGCACATGGAGGAGTGCGGCTACCCCAGGAGTCGGGTGTTGCTGCTCAAGGAGTGGCGAGCAACCCAGCAGATCCCGCAGCCAAGATTCATTGCTGACAGAAACTGACAGTCGGGACCCTCATGCTGACGGGGTCGGCGCCGATGCGCCATTCCCCAGTGAGAAGGAGTGTCATCATGCTTGTCCCCCAGTTCACCATCCTCTACGTCGCCAACCCGGCCCGCAGCGCCCTCTTCTATCACGAACTGTTCGGTCGCCCGCCGGTCGAAGAGTCCCCCACCTTCGCCATGTTCGTCTTCGAGTCGGGCGCCAGGCTGGCACTCTGGTCCAGTGCCACGGTCGAGCCCAAGGTCACGCAAGGGGCCGGCGCCATGGAGCTGGCTTTCCCTCTGCCTGACGATGCCAGCATCGATGTCGTGTTTGCAAAATGGCAGTCACATGGCCTGACCATAGCCCAGCCACCAACCCGAATGGAGTTTGGCTACAGCTGCATGGCGCTCGATCCGGACGGCCATCGTCTGCGCTTCTACTGCCTGGCCGCCGAGCTGCTGGCCTGACGAAAGCAGATGGTGGGCTCGTTACAGACTGGAAATGATCATCAGGTGCGGTGTTTCACGTGGAACATCCATCAAGATCCAAGCCCACCCGGAAGCGGGCCATCCCAAGCAAACGGCTCCACTCCCGCAAATTACCGATATAAAAAAACCGGTCACGAGGACCGGCTTTTTACTGTCTGCCTGACTATGTCGATTAGACGTCGAGGTTCGCTACGCGCAGGGCGTTGGTCTCGATGAAGTCACGACGCGGCTCGACAGCATCCCCCATCAGGGTGGAGAACAGCTGGTCGGCACCGACGGCATCGTCGATGGTGACCCGCAGCATGCGACGCGCTTCCGGATCCATGGTGGTTTCCCACAGCTGCTCCGGGTTCATCTCACCCAGCCCTTTATAGCGCTGGATGTAGATGCCGCGCTTGCCTTCGCTCATCAGCCAGTCGACGGCCTCCACGAAGTTCGCAACCGGTTTGACCTTCTCGCCCCGCTTGATGAAACCGCCGTCCTCGATCAGGTTGGCGATCTCCTTGCCCAGGGAGACCAGCTGGCGGTACTCACCGGACTGCAGGAAGTCGTAGCTGATCGCGTATTCACGATCCACACCGTGCTGACGCACCACGGCGTGTGGCACGAACAGGCTGCGCTCTTCGTCGCGACGCACCTGCATCTGGTACTGGATGCCGTGGTTGCTCTCGTTGAGCACCGCTTCCATGCCCTGGCACCAGGCCTGCAGGTCGCTCTCGCTGGCCAGCAGGGCCTCGTTCAACTCAGGCTGATAGATCAGCTGGGTCAGCACGGCATCCGGCGCACGGCGGGACATGCGGGTGATCAGGTGGGAGACGGCGCGGTGCTGGTTGACCAGACGCTCGAGCGCCTCGCCACCGATGGCCGGGGCAGACTCGTTGACGTGCAGGGTCGCACCATCCAGCGCCATGGAGGTCTGGTACTGCAGCAGCGCATCTTCATCTTTCAGATACTGCTCCTGCTTGCCCTTCTTGACCTTGTACAGCGGCGGCTGGGCGATGAAGACGTAACCACGCTCGATGATTTCCGGCATCTGGCGGTAGAAGAAGGTCAGCAGCAGGGTCCGGATGTGAGCACCATCGACGTCCGCATCGGTCATGATGATGATGTTGTGGTAGCGCAGCTTGTCCGGGTTGTACTCGTCACGACCGATGCCACAGCCCAGGGCGGTGATCAGGGTGCCCACCTCTTGCGAGGAGATCATCTTGTCGAAACGGGCCTTCTCCACGTTCAGGATCTTGCCCTTGAGCGGCAGTATGGCCTGGTTCTTGCGGTTGCGACCCTGCTTGGCGGAGCCGCCAGCAGAGTCCCCTTCCACTATGTAGAGTTCGGACAGGGCCGGGTCTTTCTCCTGGCAGTCCGCCAGCTTGCCAGGCAGGCCGGCGATGTCCAGCGCGCCCTTGCGGCGAGTCAGCTCGCGCGCCTTGCGGGCGGCCTCACGGGCTCGGGCCGCATCGATGATCTTGTTGACCACGATCTTGGCATCGCTTGGGTTTTCCAGCAGGAATTCACCCAGCTTCTCACCCATCGCCTGTTCAACGGCGGTCTTCACTTCGGAAGAGACCAACTTGTCCTTGGTCTGGGAGGAGAACTTGGGATCCGGCACCTTGACCGAGATGACCGCAATCAGGCCTTCACGCACGTCGTCGCCGCTGGCGGCCGACTTGGCCTTCTTGCTGTAGTCCTCTTTATCCATATAGGTATTGAGGGTACGGGTCAGCGCGGTACGGAAGCCCACCAGGTGAGTACCCCCATCCCGCTGCGGGATGTTGTTGGTGAAGCAGTACACCCCTTCCTGATAGGCATCGTTCCACTGCATGGCGACTTCGACGCCGATGCCGTCCTGCTCGGTGGAGAAATGGAACACCTTCGGGTGGATCGGAGTCTTGTTCTGGTTCAGGTATTCGACGAAGGCCTTGATGCCGCCCTCGTAGCAGAAATGCATCTCGCGGCCATCACGCTCATCCTCGAGGCGGATGGACACGCCGGAGTTGAGGAAGGAGAGCTCGCGCAGGCGCTTGGCCAGGATCTCGTAGTGATACAGGGTATCGGTGAAGATGGTCGGGCTCGGCCAGAAGCGGACTTCGGTACCGGTGCCGGAGGAGCTGTCTCCAATCTGCTTGAGCGGCGCCTGCGGCTCACCCAGGTGATAGGTCTGCTCGTAGACATGGCCGTTACGACGTATGGTCAGCAACAGCTTGTCGGACAGGGCGTTGACTACGGAGACGCCCACGCCGTGCAGGCCACCGGACACCTTGTAGGAGTTGTCATCGAACTTACCGCCGGCGTGCAGCACTGTCATGATGACCTCTGCGGCGGAACGGCCCTCCTCCTCGTGGATGTCGACCGGGATACCCCGACCGTTGTCACGCACTGAGACGGAACCGTCTGAATGGATCTTGACCAGAATATCGGAGCAGTAGCCAGCCAGAGCCTCGTCAATGGAGTTATCGACGACCTCAAACACCATGTGGTGCAGACCCGAGCCATCATCCGTATCGCCGATGTACATCCCCGGGCGCTTGCGGACCGCATCCAGGCCCTTCAGCACCTTGATATTCGAGGAGTCGTAAGTATTTTCACTCATAGCTTACTCTCTGCCTTCTCTAACGTTTCGGAGATCTTGCCTTGTTCCACGTGGAACAACTTGCAGTCATTCGCATCCATCATGTCTGCGAGCTGACCGGTGTCGATGGCGGTGATAAACACCTGGGACGCACACTGCTTCAGCCTTGCGGCCAGCAAGCGGCGCTTGTCGACATCCAGTTCAGAGGCAAAATCGTCAATTAAAAATATACAGCCGCGGCTGCTATGTTGATTCAAATAGAGCCCTTGGGCCAGTCGCATGGCACAGACCAACAACTTCAGCTGACCCCTGGACAAAATATCCTGAGCGGGTACTCCGTTCGCCTTGAGTCGCACATCGGCCTTCTGCGGGCCTACCCCTGTGTAACCCAGCGAACGATCCCGCTCAAACCCCGCCTCCAGCAATTCGCCGAGGGGGCGGTCTTTCTCCCAGCCCCGATAGAAACCGAGACTGATGTCGAATTCCGGCAGAAAGTCCGCCGTCATCTCCTTGATCAGGGGCGTAATGGCCTGACAATAACTGGCGCGAAACTCTGCCAGTTCACTCCCCAGCCGTACCAGTTCCTGATCCCAGAACGCCAGCTGGCGATACTGGCTGCTCTGGCGCAGCAAGGCGTTACGCTGCTTCAGCAGCCGCCGCACTCGTCCCCACAGAGAGAAGAAGGTCGGCTCCTGATGGAATACGCCCCAATCCAGCCAGGCCCGGCGCGCCTGGGGCCCGCCGGTCAGCAGGTTGAAACCATCGGGATGGATCAACTGGACCGGCAGCAGCTCCGCCAGCTCGGCCAACCGCTGGGCCTGGGCCCCGGCGATCTTGAGCTGGGTCTCACCATTCTTGTCCTTGGCGAGCCCGATGGGCACCTGGCGCCCCTCCAGCTCGCACTGGGCAAACAGGGTGAAGGCCCGCTCCCCCTGGCGGATGACCCGCCCGGTCAGATGAGTGCGAAAGGAACGACCGAGACCGAGGTAGTGAATGGCTTCCAGCACGCTGGTCTTGCCGCTGCCATTGCACCCGACCAGGATATTGAGGCCGGGGGACAGCTTGAGACTGGCCTGCTGGATATTGCGAAAATCACTGAGCTGGAGCTTGACCAGGGACACGACTAGATCCGCATCGGCATCACCACGTATTGAGCATCTTGACTGTCAAAGTCCTCAATAATGGCACTGCTGATGGAATCGCTCAGGCTGATCCGGATCTGGTCACATTTTAACGTATTCAACACGTCCAGCACATAGGAGACGTTGAAGCCGATCTCCATCTCGCTGGCCTCGTATTGTACGTCAAGCAGCTCTTCCGCTTCTTCCTGTTCCGGGTTATTGGCGGTGATGCGCAGCAGATGTTGCTGCAAATTGAGACGCACCCCACGGAATTTTTCGTTGGAAAGAATGGCCGCGCGGGCGAACGCCTGGCGCAGATCTTCACGACCGGCGATCAGGGCCTTGTCGCTGTTGCGCGGAATGACCCGGCGCCAGTCCGGGAAGCGACCGTCCACCAGCTTGGAGGTGAAGATGAAGCCATCCAGCGCGGCGCGCAGGTTGCTGCGGCCGATCTGCAGCCGTACCGGCTTGTCTTCCGCCTCGAGCAGACGCACCAGTTCCAGCACCCCTTTACGGGGCAGGATGACCTGATGATCGGGCAGCGATTCCTGTACCACCTCACGGCGGCAGGTAGCGAGACGGTGACCATCGGTGGCGACGGTGCGCAGGCCGTGGCCCTCGCTCTCGAACAGCATGCCGTTCAGGTAGTAGCGCACGTCCTGGCTGGCCATGGAGAACTGGGTCGCATCGATCAGCCTCTTCAGTTCCAGCTGACCGATGTCGAATTCGAGCACGGACTCCCAGTCCTCGATATTCGGATACTCGGTCGCCGGCAGGGTCGAGAGGTTGAAGCGGGAACGACCGGAGCGGATGATCAACCGTTCGCCTTCGGTGCTGAGGCGGATGTCCGCCCCTTCCGGCAGGCCACGGCAGATATCCAGCAACTTGCGGGCCGGCACTGTGGTGCGGCCATCCTGGCTGTCGCTGTTGAGATAGACCTGACCGATCATCTCCACCTCGAGGTCGGTACCGGTCAGGGATAACAGACCGTTGCTGACATCGAGCAGGACATTGCCGAGGATCGGCAGGGTCGGCCGGCCACCGAGGGCACCGGACACCAGTTGCAGAGGACGTAACAGGGCCTCACGGCTAATTTCGAGCTGCATCTGTGCTCTCCGTTGTTATCGGGACGAAAGGATTCGAATCAGGTTGGAATATTCGCGCTGCATCTGTCCACTCACCGTTTTTATCAGGAGGAAAGGGTACGGATCAGGTTGGAATAGTCTTCCTTGATGTCGTGACTCTCCTCCTTCAGCTGCTCGATCTTGCGGCAGGCATGAAGAACGGTCGTGTGGTCACGGCCACCAAAGGCATCACCTATCTCCGGCAAACTGTGGTTGGTCAGCTCCTTGGCCAGTGCCATCGCCAACTGGCGCGGACGGGCAACGGAGCGTGAGCGGCGTTTGGACAGCAGATCCGCCAGCTTGATCTTGTAGTACTCCGCCACCGTCTTCTGGATGTTGTCGATGGTGACCAGCTTCTCCTGCAAGGCCAGCAAGTCGCGCAGCGCTTCACGCACGAAATCGATGTTGATGGCGCGGCCGGTGAAGTTGGCGTTGGCGATGACCCGGTTGAGGGCCCCTTCCAGTTCACGGACGTTGGATCTCAGTCGCTTGGCGATGAAGAAGGCGACTTCGTCCGGCAGGTGGATCTGGTTCTCGTCCGCCTTGCGCATCAGGATCGCGACACGGGTCTCCAGCTCGGGCGGTTCGATCGCCACGGTCAGGCCCCAGCCGAAGCGGGACTTGAGACGATCCTCGACGCCGTTGATCTCCTTCGGATAACGATCCGAAGTCAGGATGATCTGCTGGTTACCCTCGAGCAGCGCATTGAAGGTATGGAAGAACTCCTCCTGGGAGCGCTCCTTGTTGGCGAAGAACTGAATGTCATCGATGAGCAGGGCATCGACGCTACGGTAATAACGCTTGAACTCTTCAATGGCGTTATTCTGCAGCGCCTTCACCATGTCCTGGACGAAGCGCTCGGAGTGCATGTAGATGACTTTGGCGTCTTTCTTGCGCTCCTTGATGGCATTGCCGACGGCGTGCAGCAGGTGGGTCTTGCCCAGACCGGTGCCACCGTAGAGGAACAGCGGGTTATAAGCGCCACCCGGATTGTCGGCTACCTGACGGGCCGCCGCACGGGCCAACTGGTTGGACTTACCCTCGACGAAGTTCTCGAAGGTATAGTTCACGTTGGTGTTGCTCTTGTGGTTCGGCTCGGGCTTGGTTTCCGTCTTGCTTTCCCAGCTCTTCTGCAAGTTATTCAC